>JAZOSY010000153.1:0-5774 GCA_045657385.1 Faecousia sp.
CGCCGGTCTCCAGCATTTGGGCAGAAAAGGCTTGGCTCACTTGGCGGTTCTGGTCGTAAATTCTGCTCAAAATGTCCGTGGCGCGGTTGCCGCAGGCCATTTCGATCCGCACACCCTGATGGAATTTCACGCAGGAAAGCAGCTTCACAAGGCCGATCTCTCCGGTGTGCTGCACCTGCGCGCCGCAGCAGGCGCAGGTGTCGATGCCGGGGATCTCCACGATCCGCACCGGCCAAGGCAGATCCTTTTTCCGGCGGTAGTTGACCGTGGGCAGCTCCTCTTCGGTGGGGTAGTAGCATTTGACCGGCAGGTTCTGCCAGATGGCGGTGTTGGCCTTTTCTTCTATTTTTCCCAAGTCCTCAGCAGGGATCGGGCCGTCAAAATCGATGGTCACCACATCCGCGCCGATGTGGAACCCCACATTGTGGTAGCCGTAGGTCTGGAAGATCACGCCGGAGACCACGTGCTCGCCTGCGTGCTGCTGCATCAGGTCGAATCGTCTTTTCCAATCGATAGCGCCCTGCACTTCCTCGCCCACAGCAAGGGGTTTGTCGCAGTAGTGGACGACCGCTTCGCCCACCTCTTTTACGGCAAGCACGCTGCTGTCACCCAAAACGCCCAAGTCGCAGGCCTGTCCGCCGCCCTCGGGGTAGAAGGCGGTGGCATCCAAGGTAATGGCATAGCCGTTTTCCCATTCTTCGCAGCCGGTGACGGTGGCTGTGAATGTCTTGATGTGGCTGTCTTCATAATAGAGTTTTCTCATTTTCTGCTCCTTAGCGGTTTTTACCCATTGTACCACACAAAACCCCTCTTTGCAACGGCCTTGCTATGGACTTTGTCGAAGGGTTTTGTGGAGATGGGCTCCGTTTTCGCGGTGTTTCTAAGGCTTTTACCGCTAAACTGTAAGCATCTACCAAGGAGGACACCCCTATGCAATGTCAAAAACTGAAAACCTATATGCAGACCGGCCGGGTGGTCTTTTTGCCTGTGAAGGCCCTTGCTCCAAACCCGGCGCAACCCCGGACGGTATTCCGGGAGGCCTACTTAGACGAGTTGGCCGAGTCCATTCGGCAACACGGTATCCTGCAACCCATTTCTGTCCGGCTGGTTGGGTCGAATTATGAACTGATTGCCGGGGAACGGCGACTTCGGGCGGCCATTCAGGCCGGGCTCACGGAAGTGCCCTGCCTTGTGATGCAGATGACCGACGAGGAGGCAGCCACCGCCGCGCTGGTGGAGAATCTGCAACGGCAGGACTTGGACTTTGTGGAGCAGGCCCAGGGCATCGATTCCCTTGTGCGCCAATGGAATCTCAGCCAAGAGCAGGTGGCAAAGCGCCTTGGCATGAGCCAAAGCGGCATCGCCAATAAGCTGCGGCTATTGCGCCACTCGCCCCAGGTTTTGGAGACACTCCGGGCGGCAGAACTGACCGAGCGACACGCCCGTGCACTGTTAAAATTGCCGTCGGAGGCCCAAAAGCTGCAAGCAATTCGGGTCATTGTGGCCTCGAAAATGAGTGTGGCCAAAACCGAGCAGTACGTCCAAACCCTGTTGCAGGAAAAGGAATCGGAATGTCCAAAGGTCAGTGTGGGTGCTTTCCTCAACTACTTAAACCAAACGTTGGCACGAATCCAGCTGTCCGGCATCTCTGCGGTGTCGGAGCGTCGGGAGACGGACAGCCAAATCGTGCTAACCATCACCATTCCCAAGTAAATCAGGGGGCCATCACCAAAAGCCGGAAAACCTGCCCCCACATTTGGAAAAATGTCAGTTTTTCCACAGGTTCTTCCGCAACCAGTGGGATTTCTTTCAGCACATACTGGCCGGCCTTAATGGTCAGCGTGCCAAGCCGTTGCCCCCGGCTCACCGGTGCTTGCACTTCCGGCAACAACTGGACTTCCTGGGCGATCTGCCCTTTTTGTGATTTGTCGATGAGGAGCGCATCCTCCCCGGACGGCACAGCCGAAACGCTGTCCTTTACCCCCAGTTTTACGGGAATCTGCTGGCGCTCTACTTGTGGCGCAACCAACGCATAGGTGGCAAAGCCGTAGTCAAGCAACGATTTGCAGGCGGCAAATCGGTCCTTTGATGTTTCACAGCCCATCACCACTGCCACCAGCTCCATATCCTCTCGGAGGGCCGATGCAGACAGGCAATAGCCGGCCTGGGCGGTGAAGCCGGTCTTTAGGCCGGTTGCCCCCTGATAAAACCGCACCATTTTGTTGGTGTTGGACAGGCCGAACGCCCCGTTTCGCACGGTATCCATCCAAATGGTGGTAAATTTTTTGATGTCCGGGTGATTTTTCAGCAGTTCCCGGGACATCACCGCAATGTCATAGGCGGAGGTCTTGTGGTCCTTGGCCTCCGGGGCGTCGTCCAGGCCGGTGCAGTTAACGAAATTGGTGTCGTTCATACCCAATTCCTTGGCGCGCTTATTCATCGCCTCCACGAAGGCGGCCTCACTGCCGGAAAGATGCTCCGCCATGGCGCAGGCACAATCGTTGGCCGAGGACACGGCGATACATTTCACCATCTCCGAAACGGACATGGTTTCGCCCACTTTCAGGTACACCTGAGAGCCACCCTTGGCCGCTGCAGCCTCGGAGGTGGTGACCATATCGTCCCACTTGATACGGCCGCTATCGATGGCCTCCATAATCAGCAGCATCGTCATCACCTTGGTGACGCTGGCCGGCGCAAGAGCTTCGTGGGCATTTTGCTCATAGAGGAGCTGCCCGGTGGTCACATCCATCAAAACAGCACTTTTTACCGGCAGATTCATATCCGCCGCCCGGGCCGGCAGCGCCAACGGGAGCAGCAGCAGAAGCGCCAGCGCGGCGCATAGGCATTTCTTCATTTTCATCCCTCCTAAGGCCAGTTTATGAGGCCCGTCCGGGAGATAGAATTGAGAATTAAAAATTGAGGAAAACAAAAAAACAGTACCGAGGGAGTTCCTCGGTACTGTTATTGGTTATGTAGGATTATTCAGCGTCTTCTGCGCCTTCCTCAGTTGCTTCTTCAGCAGTTTCGGGCTTAGCCTTCTTGAGCTTCACGAACAGGATCACGCCTGCGCCGCCGATGCCAATGGACACAACAATAATCAGAACCAGCAACAAGGCGGTGATGCCACTGCCCTTGCCGGACTTCTTGCTGCCGTCGGAAGTGGAGTCGTCGTCGAGATTGACGTTCGCATTGTTGTCGCCGGTATTGGTGTTGGTATCGTTGCCGGTGTTGGTATTGGTATCGTTACCGGTGTTGGTGTTGGTGTCGTTGCCGGTGTTGGTATTGGTATCGTTACCGGTGTTGGTGTTGGTGTCGTTGCCTGCGTTGTTATTGTCGCCGGTATCGCCACCCTCTGCGTCAATATCCTTATACATAGCAGTAATCTTGACGTTTTCTTCAGGCATGATGAAGGTGGTGGAAGTTGCAGTAGCGTCTGCCAGGGTCACGTTGCCCTCGTTCACTTCCCACTTGTCGAAAACCTTACCGGCAGGTGCAACACGAGCGGTGATGGTAACGGTGTCGCCGGGGGTTACAACGGACTTGTCGGTGGTGCCGTTTTTCACATTCACTTCGTAGGAAGCGCCCAGGGACAGCTTAAAGGACAGGAAGTAGCCCAGGTTGTGCTCAACGGGGTCGTAAGGCAGAGCGCCCTTGCCGTCCTTGGACTGGCAGACAACTGCGGTGTATTCGCCTTCGTACTCATCCAGATTGATGACACCGTATGCAGCGGCAGGACCTTCCAGATCCATAGTGCCGCCCAGGATGCGGATGTCCTTACAGCCGGAGATACAGGGAGCGCTAGTGCCAACGGTGCGGATCTTCAGGTGGCCGCTCTCCATCACGAAGGAGTTGAAGGTGCTGATACCGATCTGGTCGGTAATGCTGATGTCCACGTTTGCGCCGCCGGTGATCAGCAGATCGCCGTTCATGGAGTACAAACCGGCAACCTTGCCTTCGGTCTTCAGGACCAGCTCGCCGCCGTCGATGGTGATACCCTTAATGGAGCCGCCAATGCCAACGCCCCAACCCTTTTCGGTGTTGTCAACGCTTACTTCCACATTGGCCTCTTCAAAAACGATCTCGTGGATGGTCTGCTTGTTCTCGTCGGTTGCGGCAGGGTTGTAGCCCCAGATGCCGTAGCCGTTCTTAGCGTCAATGGTCAGCTTGCCTTCGCCGGTAATGGTGGCGTTGGTGGACTGGATTCTCAGTGCTGCGCTGTTAGCGGACTTCAGGGTGCTGTCGTCCTCAACCACGATCATAAAATCCTGAACTTCGCCGCCATCGCCCTTGACAAAGATGGGGGTTCTGGTGTCGGATGCCAGATATGCACCGTTCAGGTAAACGGTGGGAACGCCACCGGCGGGGAAGTCCAGCATAACGGTGTAGTTATCCTCGGATGCTTCGTAGGTGCTGGCAGCGCCGGCATCGTTATTTACCAAATAAATGGACTGTCCCTCAGTCAGGGTGTAGTCGGTCATCGTGCCGGCTGCTGCATCGCTGACGATGCTGACGGTTGCCACGCCGGCTGCGCTGGCCATAACAGGCAGCACGCTCACAATCAGGCAGATTGCAAGCAAAATTCCTAGAAACTTTTTCATTTTTCTTCCTCCTATTGTCTAACCAAAATGTTAGAAACATTTGTTCCTGCATACACTTTATCACATTTGCTGTCAATATGCAAGCGCTAATTTGCCTGCAAAGCCATTTTTTAGAAAACAAAAAAGGGTACCGAGGATATTTCCTCGGTACCGCTTTATCAAGTGAGATTATTCTGCATCCTCAACGTCTTGCTCGTCAGCTTCTTCGGCTTCTTCAGCAGATTCTGCTACGGGCTTCAAACGCTTGATGGTGATGATGGTGAACACGACCACAGCGGCAATCGCCAGAGTCAGAAGCACAATCATCACAACGAACACGACCACAGCACCGTTGTTCTTTTTCTTGGCACGCTTGCCGTCGCTTTCGGGGTCGTCGTCGTCGATGTTTACTTTGTTGTCGCCGGTATTGGCGTTGTTATCATTACCGGTATTGGTATCGTTACCGGTGTTGGTATCGGTGCCGGTGTTGGTGTCGTCACCGGTGTTGCTGTTGGTATCATTACCGGTATTGGTGTTGGTATCATTGCCGGTATTGGTGTTGGTGTCGTTACCTGCGTCATCAAGGTCCCTATAGGTAGCGGTGACCTTCACGTTCTCCTTGGGCATCACGAAGGTGGTGGTGCTTGCGGTGGGGTCAGCCAGGGTGATGTCGCCGTTGTCGATGACCCACTTATCGAAGGCCTTGCCCTCGGGGGCGATACGGGCGGTGATGGTAACGGTTGTGCCGGCCTCTACGACGGAAGCATCGGCAGTGCCGTTCTTAACGGCCACTTCGTAGGAAGCGCCGGGGGTTACCTTAAAGTAAACATAGCGGGACTGAATGTTCTGCTTCTCGGGATCGTACTGAACGGCGCCCTTGCCGTCGATGGAGTTACAGACGATGATGGTGCAATCGCCCTCGTACTCACTGAAGTCCACCAAAACGGTGTCCGGGCTGTAGGAGAAGGGACCGCCAATGCAGTCGATGGTGCCGCCGGTGATCACGAATTCCTTGCCGGCATAGAAGGCGCTGGTGCCACCGTGACGGATCTTGATGTTGCCGCTTTCGATGTAGATGCCGTTTTCCACACGGACCAAGCCTGCCTGCTTGCCGCCGGCCTGCTCCACATTGATCTGGGCGCTGTTGTTGATGTACAGGTTGCTGTTCTGGCCGGGAGTGTTGGAATAGAACAC
>JAZOSY010000154.1:0-1622 GCA_045657385.1 Faecousia sp.
GGAGACAGTTCGTTATCAAAGACCACCATTGTGGATTCGGTAGCCTCTACCAACATCCGCACTTCCTGAGCCTTGCCTTCGCCGATAAAACTGTGAGAGTCAGGAGTATGCCGGTTTTGCAGAACTTTACCGGTGCAAAAACCGCCGGCAGTTTCCAACAGCGCATCCAGTTCTTCCAAAGTCTCGTCAGTGGCGGTCTGTGCTTGTGTAAAGCAATCGGCGTTCAGGCCTACCAGTACCGCACGCTCTTGCTGATTTTCAAAATTCGATTCCATATATCCTCCAAGAGCAAAATTGCCCCCATTTTTGCTATTTTACTTATTATATCACACAAAAGCAAATCTGCACAGCATTTTTAGAAAGATAATGATAAAAAATTTCTCCGGTGGATAACCGGAGAAATTCGTTATTTAGCTCTGTGCCTTCCGCTGCGTTACCGCATCGTGGGCTGCTTTTTGCAAAATCTCAATTTTTTCTTCAGTCAGGCTGCAATCAATATCACCAAAGAGATACTGCGGTCGGAATGTATTACCGATACAGCTTTCTCCGGTAATGATTTCAAACCAAACACAAGCATTTAAGTACTGACCGCCGCCGATATCCCCATCGTGGGAGTAATCATCCATAAAAGCACCTTCGCATAAACGGGAACAAAGAGAAAAGCGCTCTACCTCCGGGAAGCACGGAAGGGGTTTGGTAAACAATTCCAGATCTCTCACCTTCTCCCAGGCATCTCCCGTGGGAACGGCCTCCACACCGTAGGTCTTCTGTATGATCTGCATAACGCCTTTTTTGGCATTGTAAATACGGCTGCGCCGGACTTTGTCCTTCATTTCAAAAGTCAGGTGATTTACAATTTCTTTGGCCCATACTTCGTGCCAGAAATACCGGCTGTCCGGAAACTTCGGCTTTATATAGCTGTAGAGTTTTTCAAACCAAGGCTGGGATTGCTCCAACGAGGTCTGTACATCACCGGAAGCAAAGGATTTGGCGTTGTTATCAAAGCTGATAATATCCCAGTTTTTAAACTGCAGCGCAGCTTCCAGAGAGTAATCCTTGGTGCTGTGCTCACCACACTTGTCCCAGACACGAAAATCATAATTAGCAGCACCCTCCTGCAGCCATTTCCAATGCTTTTCCAGTGGGCAGCCGCCATAATACACCAGTGCCAGCGTCACATCTTCATAACCTGCAGCTGTCAGGATGCCATATAATTCATCCCGAAAATAATAACAAGTGCTGTTGCTTATAAACAAAACATTCATAACTCTATCCCCTTTTACATTCCGACAACTTCACCGGCAGTAAAAGCAAAAGCCCGTACCAAACGGTACGGGCCTAACGCTTACTTCAGGTTGAATCTCTTGTTAAAACGATCAACACGTCCACCGGTGTCAACCAGCTTCTGCTTGCCGGTATAGAAAGGGTGGCACTTGGAGCAGATTTCAACTCTGATTTCCTTCTTGGTGGAACCAGTGGTAAAAGTGTTACCGCAGGCGCAACGAATTGTGGTCTGTTCGTACTCGGGATGGATGCCTTCTCTCATGTTGTTCACCTCTTTCTTCTAAGCTAAAAGGGCATAGTTGCCCTAGCAATTCTTTAATCGCCCGAACATCATAACA
>JAZOSY010000155.1:0-4255 GCA_045657385.1 Faecousia sp.
TTTTTTACCAGTTTGATGATACTTTTTGAAGCGCGGCAATACCAGCCACAGACAGCTCCTCCGTCACCACGGGACTTGTCAGCGCGCCCTTTTGGAAGCATTGGGCGATATGCTCTGCTTCGTAGACCAGTTCGTGTTCACAGGGGAACTCCACCGTTTCCGGCTCGCGGCCTTTGATGTAAAAAATCGCCTTTCGCGCCTTCCAGTAGTCGGGGAGTTCCACATAGCCGTTGGTGCCGTAAATACGGGCGGTGTTATCGAGAATGGCCTTTGTGCTGTTTTTGATGCTGAAAAGAAGGCCCGTTTCCATATGGCCGGAGAGGATATATTGCCACTCTGTTCCGTTTTCCACAGAGGATTTGATGCCCTGAATATTCGCAATACCGCCAAAGAGCCAGACAAGCAGCTGCACCGCGTAGATGCCGCTGGAGAGAAGCGGACCGCCACCGGCCTGCTTGTCGTACATCCAAGTGTTGTAGGCCGCAGAAAAGCTGTGGCTGAACTCTGCCATATGCATTTCACCCAAATCGCCCCGGGCGATGCGCTTGCGCACCTCCAAAATGGTGGGCAGGAACAGCATCTTTTGGGCCTCCATAAAGAACAGACCCTTCTCTCGCGCCAAGGCAAACAGCTCTTTTGTTTGGGCGGCGGCACAGGTACAAGGCTTTTCGCAGACCACGTGCTTACCGGCCTCCAAGGCCGCTTTGGCCAGCGGATAATGCGCAGAATTCACCGCAGAGATATAAACGATATTCACGTTTTCATCTTTTAATAGTTCCTCATGGCTGCCGTATGCCTTGGGTATATCCCAAGCAGCGGCTTTTTCTTCGGCCTTTTGAAGGGTTCGGGAGGAGAGCGCAACGATTTGGCCGACCTTCGCTGCCCGAACAGCCGCAATAAATCGGGGCGCAATGGAGGAGGTGCTCAAAATGCCATAACGCAGGTTTTCCATTACTTTCTCCTTATTTTCAGCTTGCTGAGCATCAGGTTGCCAAATTCCGGCTTACCGTTTACGGTGCAGACCTCGCCGAACAGGAACAGACCCAAGGACTTGGTAGTCAAGGGTCTATCCAGTAGGCCGGACAGACCGGCGCAGCCAAAGACGATGGCGTCCTCATCCTCGTAGAAGGCGCGCATCGCTTCATAAACATCCTTTTGCTCCACATAGCGCAGCTTCATCTGCTTATGCACATCGCGGCCACTCTCGATGCTGCCGTCCACGCAGGAAAGGTGGGCATTCACATCGTCCATATCCGAGAGGGTTAAGTGTTCAAAATCCTCTGCCTTCAGGCCAAGTTCGGCTTTTTTGTTTGCCAAAAACTGTGCGGCGTCCTCACCGTCGATGGTCAAGATGGTTCTGGGGTCAGCGGTGGTCAGGCAGCAGGTTTTGATGACGTGGTCATGGATGCACTGGGTTTGGGTTTCGTAGGTGAATCGGTCGTCTGTAAACAGCAGAACCGCCCCTTCCCCACCCCCGGGAATCAGGCCCTTGCGGCCGGTAGCGCCATCAATGGCCGCGCCGCCGCCCACCATGGGGCAAGGAATGATTTTGTAAAGGTCTGCCAAGAAGGCATTTTCGCCGCCGGCATTGCCGAACACCACGATGGCGGCGTAGACTTCTTCCGTTTCCGCGACTGCCTTTGCACCGGCAAGAATATCTGCGTAGCTGCCGGTTAAGGTGACGCTCTTAGCAGGAATTTCCCGTGCGGAAATGGTATTTTCACTATTGTCGCACACACCCGGCAAGCCCAGACTGGCGCAACCGAAGCCGGTGGACAAGTTCCAGGCGCCGGTGGTAGTAAAGCAAAGATTTGTCATCATTCTCATCCTTCTACACAAAAACGGGCGCAAGTGTACTTGCTTGCGCCCGGTTCTTTTAGTTCTTACGGCAATCTACCAAGGACAATGTCTTTATGCCCTGAATGTTTTTGATTCCGGTCATAACGCCCTTGTATTTCTTGGCAAATGCCACTTCATAAATGGCCTCTGCGTAGTCGCCATTCTGGTTCAAAGCGGAGAGCTTATAGTGCATCTTGTACTTATCGAAAATGCCTTCAACCTTGTCGGAAACTTCGGTCTCATCCATTCTGACTACCAACAGATAGGTCTTTGCAGAGCTGTCCAAAACAGCAGCGCTCACAACGCAGATAACGCCGATGAACAAACAGCCAATCAAGGTGATTACGTAGAAGCCTGCACCGGCGGTGATACCGGCAGCCACAGCCCAGAATAAAAATGCGGTGTCAGTTGCGTCCTTAATAGCGGTACGGAAACGAACGATAGACAACGCACCCACCATACCTAAGGACAGCGCCAAGTTAGAGGTAATGGTCAGAACAATCATGGCACTGATAGAAGTAATCAGCAGAATGGTCAGACTGAATCCACTACTGGAACTGGCACGGTTGGTGTTCTTATAAATCATCAAAATGAACAGGCCGGCCAAAAGCGAAATTGCAAGGCCCAGCAGAATTTCTGTAATCGTCAGGCTGGTGTTAAAGCCTTCCAGAACGCTGTTTTTTAATGCATCAAAAATACTCATAAACTTATCCCCTTTTATAATGTGTTTTCTCTACAAAGTGCGTATTTCGATACGGACAGTTGCTTGGTGGGAATGTCTGTCAAGGTGCGGACAAAGGTTGGAATGTAACTGCCATATTTGATTTCCATAATCACAGTGTTGTCGTCCAAAATCGGTGTTCCCACCGCATCAGGCCGAAACAGCATCTGGGGCTCGCCGGGGAGAGCCTCCAGGTTTCTGTCGAAAGTCAGACGCAAGTCCGTCCCCGGGAACAAGAACGCATCCCGTTTATAGCGAACCGTCATTGTCGGGCGCATACCCTCTGCCATCATTTGGGCTGTCAGCTCAAAGGCCTTGCCCTCAAACCTTTCCAAATCATAGTCAGGCAGACCCAGCCAGGACATCTGGGACAAGGCAATTTCCGCAGATTTCTTTTGGGTCATAACGCCCTGTTTAATCTTTCTTTCCAAGCGAATCATATCGCTTTTGCCGTCATAAGTCCGCAGACGGAATTTGGTATGCTTTGCCAATCCGTCCAGTTTTTCCAACAAAGAGGTCTGCATTGGGTCGTCGTAATAAAGCGACGTAATCACATAACTGCCGTTATCTCCGTGGACGTCCGGCGTCATGGTCTGCATGGCTCTTTCCTTCAGTTGGGCGTACTGCTGATAGGTAATCAGGTACTTTTCTTCGTGTCTTTCTGCCATCAGCAATCTCCCTTACACGTTAAAGCCGTATTCCTGCATCTGCGCGTCGGACAGGCCGAAGTAGCGTTGCACGAATTTGGGCAACTGCTTATTGCGGTACACCACGAAATCCCGAAGGGTTTGCACGTGGCTCTGCCAGTTTTGGTAGGTTCTGCCCCACTTTTCGCAGTCGCGCTTCATATCTTCTCCGATTAAGCCTTCCAATTCAGCAATTCTGCCGTGGACATTTTCCTTTGTCCAGATGTTGTTAATCTGCCAGGCAATCCGGCGCAGGAAAGCTTCCTTGAAGGTAGGACTTTTCAGCAGCGCGTTGATAAGCTTGGTGGAAAATGCGTTGCCGGCACCGGTGCCTTCGGGATTCAAATGGTCCGCCACAGAGTCATAGTTGGCATCGGCAAAGCCGTAGTCCGTATCATACAAAATCCATGTCCACTTGGTGGTGGGAGTCATAAAGAAACGGATATTGCCGTTATCGGTATTGCCCACGTAGATTTCCGCGATGATATAGTCCATATAGTTATCAATATCCATCAAAGAACAAACATAGTCGTAGTGCTCCTTAACGGATAAGTCGTGGGTTTTGGCATAGTTGACCAGGTGGACATATTCCTGCTTGTCAATGCCATCCGCACCGGTCATAACCACGTCGCTTCTTGCCACATTGTAGTTACCGGCCACATAGTTTTCCTGTGCCTTTTCACGGATGTAATACACACCCCAGAATTCTCCATTAAGGAACAATACCACCGGGCGGTACTTCTGCACAGCCACATTGGTGTACTCGGAAACCAACGATGTCATCAGCACATCTCGCATACGGGATTTGGTGTCATCCTGACCGCTGGCGCGAAGAACAAAGGACTCGAAGCTGGTTAAATTTTCCTCTCCGAACAGAGGGTAGTTCAGCGTGCCCATTCCGTAGGAGTCGCGAAAACCGCAACTGAAGCCCTTCAGGTCACGGGCTCTGGAATATGCACCGAAAATGGACAGACCACAGGGCACGGAAAAGCCGGTGCCGTCCTTTTCA
>JAZOSY010000156.1:0-6594 GCA_045657385.1 Faecousia sp.
GGACAAAATGCGAATGGTATCAAAGAAGCGCTCTTCATCACCGCGCAGAGATGCATAGTTGTCAGACATCCATGCCTTCTGGCTCTCCATGCAGTTGAGCATCTTCATCTTGGTTTCATAGAAATCGGTGATGTCCACATAGTCAGTGGGCTGGAAGTTCATACCGTTAACAGGCTCCCAGTACCAGATGGAAGGAATTACATCGTGCGGAGGCTCTTCGGTCTTCAGGTGAGCAATGGGGATCATAACAGCGATGTCATTGATGATCTTGCTGGTCAGCTCGTGGTCGGGATTATAGTCATGAGGATTGTGTGTGAAGATCACATCGGCCTTGCAGTGACGAACCAGATTGATGAATGCCAAACGGACTTCCTTAGTCTCGTAAAACATCTCATCATCGTAGTCCAGGCAGATGTACTCAGCACCGATCAGGGCAGCGGAGTTTGCTGCTTCCTGCTTGCGGATGCGAGCGATTTCTTCCATAGAATGACGGGCAGAACCGATATTGCCACTGGTAGCGGTAGCAATAAAGATCTTGTGGCCCTGAGAAGCATACTTTGCCAATGTTCCGGCGCACATAGTTTCCACATCATCAGGATGGGCGCCAATTGCGAGAATGTTCATAATCTATCTCCTTTCAATTATGCCGTTTTGTGGTGATATTCAAAAATCAAAATAAGCTGCCTGATAAACTGCCGAAAAGCGCAAATTATTCACACCACAAATTTCTACATAATTGTAGCACATTTGCATTGTAATGTCAACGCAACAACAAAGTAAAACGCAATCTTATTTTGTACTTTATCAGCGTGGTAAAAATATTATGTACCGACACGATATTAGCATTGATTATTCCTCAAAGATATACTATAATGGATGCAAATATAATACATTATGGAGGAATCAACAATGGATTACAGCAAATTGCAAAATGGCAGTGATATTCGAGGTGTTGCCCTTGAAGGTATCGAGGGTCAGCACATCAATTTGACAGAAAGCGCTTGCCGCGACATCGGCAGAGGCTTTGCTCTGTGGCTGGTTGAAAAGACCGGTAAGAAGGACAATCTGCGTGTGGCTGTAGGCCGCGATTCCCGTCTGTCCGGCGAGACTCTGTGCGGCTGGATCTGCGAGGCTATGGTCGAACAAGGCATCGCTGTTACCAATTTCGGTATGGCAAGTACCCCCGCTATGTTTATGGCAACCATTACTGAAGGTTATGAATTCGACGGCACTGTTATGATTACCGCCAGCCACCTGCCCTTCAATCGCAACGGCTTCAAGTTCTTCACCCGTGATGGCGGTCTGGAAAAAGGCGACATCAAGCAGATCCTGACCTTCGCCGGCAGCGACGCATCTACCGGCCTGCCCACAGGCAAGCTGATCGACGGTGAGTTTATGGATACATATGCAAAGATTTTGGCCGACAAGATCCGTGCCGCTACCGGCACTGAGAAGCCTCTCGAGGGCTTTAGAATTGTTGTTGACGCCGGTAACGGTGCCGGCGGCTTCTATGTCGACAAGGTGCTGAAGCCTCTGGGCGCAAACACCGAGGGCAGCCGCTATCTTGATCCCGATGGCAGCTTCCCCAACCACATTCCCAACCCTGAAGATAAGACCGCTATGGAAGCCATCATTGAATCCGTCAATCTGGCTAAGGCAGATCTGGGCATCATCTTTGATACTGACGTTGACCGCGCCGGCGCAGTTCTGGCGGACGGCAGCGAGCTGAACAGAAACCGCATCATTGCAATGCTCGCTGCAATTTTGCTTCGTGAGCACCCCGGCACCACCATCGTAACTGACTCCATCACCTCTACAGGACTTGCCAAGTTCATCGAGGAAAAGGGTGGCGTTCACCACAGATTTAAGCGCGGCTACCGCAATGTTATCAACGAGTCCATTCGTCTTAACAACAACAGTCAGGACAGCCAGCTGGCTATTGAGACCTCCGGCCACGGCGCTCTGAAGGAGAACTACTTCCTGGACGACGGCGCATATCTTGTGACCAAACTGCTCATTGAACTGGCCCGTGGCAAAAAAGAGGGCTACACCCTGGCCTCCCTCATTGACAGTTTGGAAGAGCCTGCCGAGAGCGTGGAATTCAGAATGAACATCCTGTTGGACGACTTTAAGGCCTACGGCCAGCAGGTCATCGACGATCTGACCACCTATGCCGCAAAGCAAGAAGGCTGGAGCCTTGCTCCCAGCAATTTCGAGGGTGTTCGCGTGAATCTTGACGAGAACCACGGCAACGGCTGGTTCTTGCTGCGGCTGTCCCTCCACGATCCCCTGCTGCCCCTGAATATCGAGAGCAATTCCGTCGGCGGTGCTAAGAAAATAGCCACCGAGCTGGCTGGCTTTATCGCTGGTTACGACAAGCTGGACGCTGACAAGTTGGTTGCCTTCACAAAATAAGCCTTATGATAATACCCCACACCAAATTGGTGTGGGGTATTTTTATTGATTGATAAACCAGTCTTCCACAATATCGCTGTGGGTTACAACGATTTCAATATCTTTCAATTCTTCCTTTGCGAAAAAGCGCAGTTCTTTTGATTCGCTGCTGATTGCCATTTTGGGTTCTTCTTCCAATTCCAAACGAAACACCACAATCACCATGCGCCAAACGCTGCCATCTTGGTATGCGGCAATTCGTCCCGGCTCTCCATAGACAGCCAATTTTTCAAAGGCTGTTTTGGGAACACGCAAACCCAGTTCCTCATATATTTCCCGGGTAATGGCCTGCAATTCCGTTTCCTGTTTTTTGACACCACCGCCAACCAATCCCCAGGTGTCGCTGTCCCGACGCTTTTCCAGCAAAAGTTTGCCGTTACAGGTAATGATGGCATTGGCACCCAAATGGGCGCCTTGTGTGGTTTTAGGCGGATTGGGATGTCCCCGATAAAATGTAACAATGCTCATTTGACCCGACCTCCAAAGATTTCTGTTTTCATTATAGCAGAATCTTTTTCCACTTTCCAGTCAAAATTCCTTAGGTACCGGCTTTGTAACACCTGTGCGACGGGCTTTGCTCAATCCACCTGCCATAGCAGACGATTCATCGCCGGAAAATTTCGCGCGAACAATAATATCTTCTCCGAACTTGTCACGCAAAGAATCCACAGCTTCATCCAGCCGCAATTTCTTCTCGTATTGCACAGGGCTCATGCCGGACAGAAAGTCATACTGCTGGTAGGCTTCCTTTGCCAGCCTTGTGACCTGCACGCCCAATTGACGCACGGGCTGTCCGTCCCATCCCTCGTCAAAAATTTTGCAGGCCTCCTCAAAGATTGTAGAGGTAACATTGGTGGCATCAGAAAGAAGCCGCTGGTGGGAGTAATGCTTAAAATCACAGGTGCGCAGATGAATCGCGATACAGCTGCCGTACTGACCATCCTTTCGCATTCGCATAGCCACCGTTTCGCAAAGGCTCAGCAAAACACGATGTGCCTCTTCCCTGCTGGCTACATCCTTCGCTGTGGTGATTGAGTTGCCGTAGCCCTTGTTTTCCGCTGCTTCCGGCGTGACCATTTCTGCATTGCGTCCGTTGGCAAAGTGCCAGATCGTCTCTCCGTGCTTGCCCAATCGCTTGCGGAGCAAAGACAGGTCTGCCTTTGCCAAATCACCGATCGTATATATGCCAAAGGCTTTCAGCTTTTGCTCCGTGGCTGCGCCCACCAAAAACAGATCCCTCACGGGAAGTGGCCACATTTTCGTTTCCATTTCCTCGGGATACAAGGTATGCACCTTGTTTGGCTTTTCAAAATCACCTGCCATTTTGGCAAGCAATTTGTTGGTAGAGATGCCCACATTCACCGTAAAACCCAGTTCGTTCCATATCCGCTCACGCATCTGCTCTGCGGCTAATCGTGGATCGCCGTAAATACGCTGAGTCCCCGTCATATCCACCCAAGCTTCGTCAATGGAATACTGCTCCACCTGTGGACTGAACTGGCGCAGCACCTCTACAAAATGCCGGGATGCCTCCACATACAGTTCGTAATCCGGCGGCGCTACAATCAGGTCCGGGCATTTCTCCAGCGCTTGAAACAAGGGTTCGCCTGTTTGAATGCCATACTTTTTGGCCGGCGCGCTTTTGGCAAGAATAATACTGTGTCGGGATGCTTTATCCCCTGCGATCACCGACGGCACGTCCCGTAAGTCCAAAGTCTCTCCCAGCACCTTCACCCGATGGGCTGCCGTCCAGGACAAGAATGCGCTGTTGGCATCCACGTGAAAAATGATTCGTCTTGCCATATCAATACACCCTCCTGAGCAAGCACCAGTTGTGGCTACGAATGGTGTATTTCAGTTCAAACAGCCATTCTTTCGCCTCCACAGTTGCCCTGCACAGAAAAATCTGCGCCTCGATACCCACATACTGAATCTCTTTACTGCTGACGATTTCGTCAATATCCACCCGCAGCAACCGATGGTCTTCCGTTTCCATTCGCAAGCGCAGCGGACGAATGTCCCCATTGGCGCTGCACACAGAAATTACATCCACGGGAGAATTGATTTGCTCCACTGCACTCACCTCTTTTCAAGTTTATTATAGTACATTTGTTCTAATTTAGCAAGAGGAATTTTTTGTTGCCACTTCCCTGCCCATTTGCTATAATGAAAATAACCTAAATAGAAAGAGAAAATCCTATGCTAAAATATCGTTGTTTGGTGCTCGACCACGATGACACCGTGGTGCAGAGTATGAAAACCATGAGCTATCCCTATTTCCTCTATGGGCTTAGCATTTTCCGACCCGGCGAGACGATCTCTTTTGCAGATTATGTACGGGATTGTCACCATTACGGCTTTGTAGAGCTGTGCCGTATGCGATACGGTTATACCGATGAGGAATTGGCGAAGGAACACAAAATGTGGATGGAGTATGTCCTCAGCCACACGCCCGACCCCTACCCCGGCATCAGTGATGTTTTGCACCGCCAAAAGGAAGAAGGCGGCCTTGTATGCGTTGTGTCTCACTCCCGGGAAGACAATATTCTCCGCGACTATCGCGCCCACTTTGGTTTTGACCCCGATGCCATTTACGGCTTTGAACGGCCGGAAGATCAGCGCAAACCCAACCCCTATCCCCTGCAGGACATTATGAAGCGCTTTGGCCTTTCGGCCGACGAAATTTTGGTGGTCGACGATATGAAACTATCCTGCAAAATGGCCGAGCTTTTGGGTATCAAAGTAGCCTACGCAGGCTGGAACGGGCTGGGTGTGCCGGAGGTCGACGCGGAAATGGCAGCAATTTGTGATTTTCATTTCAAAACCGTTGCCGATTTCGAGGAATTTCTATTTCGATAACTTGACATATGTGTTATAATACCTAAGCAACTAAGATTGGAGGTGAAGCGTTTGGAAAAGCAGAATATCAAAGTGATGGCTACTAACCGGGAAGCACGGCACGAATATTTCATTGAGGAAGAATTCGAAGCTGGTATCGAATTGCGTGGCACGGAAGTAAAGTCTATTCGCGCAGGTACGCTGAATTTGAAAGACGCCTGGTGCGGCATCAAAGACGGCGAACTGCTTGTCAACCAAATGTACATCTCCCCTTATGAGCAAGGCAACCGCTTCAACCCCGACTCCAGACGCCCTCGCAGACTTCTTATGCACAAGCGCGAAATTATGCGTCTGTTCGGCAAGGTCAAGCAGGATGGATATGCCATCATCCCCTTGTCTGTCTACTTGAAAGGTAGCCTTGTAAAAGTAAAAATCGGCCTGTGCAAAGGCAAAAAACTGTACGACAAACGACAATCTGCGGCTGAGCGCGACGCAAAGCGTCAGATCGACCGCGCAATGAAGGAGAGATATTAAAATGAATCCTACTTTTAAGATCACAATGGAAAACGGCGGCGTTATCGAGGGCGAACTGTACCCCGAAATCGCACCCCAGAGCGTGTATAACTTCATTGATCTTGCTAATCATAACTACTATGACGGCTTGATCTTCCACCGCGTCATCCCCGGCTTTATGATTCAGGGCGGTTGCCCCGAAGGCACCGGTATGGGCGGCCCCGGCTACTGCATCAAAGGTGAGTTCTTCTTTAACGGCGTTAAGAATGAACTGCGTCACAAGCGCGGCGTGCTGTCTATGGCACGTTCCTCCAGCCCCAACTCCGCAGGCTCTCAATTCTTTATTATGCATCAGGATGCCAAGCATCTAGACGGTCAGTATGCCGCCTTCGGTAAGGTAACTTCCGGTTTGGATGTTGTTGACGCCATTGCATCTACCAAAACCGGTATGCAGGACCGTCCCGTTGAGGAACAGAAGATCGCTTCTATCACCGTAGACACCCACGGCGAGGCCTATCCCGAACCCAACAAGCTTCCCGATCCTTACGGCAGATTCTAAAAACAATAACGGTGGGATGAAACCCATCCCACCGCATCCAATCTCATAACCCAGAAACGGGGATGTACTGGTTTCGACGGGGGTAGTGAGGCTGGATAAGCGGGCCGTGGCGCCTAACCACGATAAAATGGGTAACTTTTAAATTTAACTGACAACAAAACTGTTGCTCTGGCTGCCTAATTAGGCGCCCATCCGCCCCGGAAGGTCCACGAGCCGGGCTCGGGTGTGAT
>JAZOSY010000157.1:0-4924 GCA_045657385.1 Faecousia sp.
CACATCTTTGTAGACCTGCCGAATCAGATTGCAGTAAACCACCGTGGCATAGTCCGGCCGCTTGCCCATCACGCCGCCGGGGGTGAATGCGTCGGTTTTCCGCTTGTGCTTGGTGACGGAGTAGTGGTTCACCATAGAATCCATATTGCCGCCGGATACCAAAAAGCCCAGACGGGGCTTGCCCAGCGCGTCGATGGACTTGGGATTCTTCCAGTCCGGCTGGGAGATAATGCCAATATGATAACCGGCCTGTTCAAGAACGCGGCTGATAATGGCGTGACCAAAGGAAGGGTGGTCCACATAGGCATCGCCAATGACATATACGAAATCGCATTGCTCCCAACCACGGGCGGCCATATCCTGTTTTGAAATGGGTAAAAATTCCATAACAAACCTCTCTAACTGTGTTTCATTCAGTATAACATCTTTTTGGGAAAAAGGGAAGAGAAAACGCGCCGAAACCGACCGAAGATTGTGCCGATAGAATACAGGGGTAGCGAAACTGGCAAATATATGGTACAATGTAGTTTAGAGTGCTTCGGGAGGAAAACCCGGCGAAAGCATACCAAACCCTGCTTTGTGAATTTTATGCTGATATGAAGCGGATATTCTGTTTTACATAAAGGAGAAAACACTATGCGCCAAATCAAAGTTGAGAAATTGACCCACGAGGCCTTTGCCCCCTTCGGTCAGTTTTATACCATGTCTGACCCCAAAGGCTATGCCCTCTGCGGTGAACTGCACCAATTCTTCCCGGACCGTCTGGTGGCGGACAGTACCCATCGGGTAGGCTATAGCCCCATTTTGGTAAAAAAGCCGGAGAAAATGGTCATCACCGCGGTTGAATACCACACCACCACCTGGGAAATGATTATGCCTTTAAACGATGATATGATCCTCCACGTGGCGCCGGCAAGCGCAGGCACACCTGTGACCCACCTGACAAAGGCATTTTTGGTGCCGAAAAACACCCTCATTAAGATGAATGCCGCCATTTGGCATTTGGCACCTCTGCCCGCAAACGCAGAGGAACTGTCGGCTATGATTATCCTGCCCGAATGTACTTACGCAAACGACTGCACTGTGGTGGACTTAAAGCCTGAGGAGCAGTTTGAGGTGGTGTTATGAGCTGGCGCGAGGATTGTGCGGCCGGACTTCTGTACGATGCCACCGTCCCGGAAAGGGAACAGGAGCATATCCGCTGCGCCGATCTGTGCTGGGAGTATAACCGGACAAAGCCCTCCGACAGTAAGGCACGGGAGGCTCTCTTGCGGCAGATCTTCGGCAAGCTGGGCAAAGACCCCTATGTAGAACCCACCGTGTTCTTCGGTTTCGGCAAAAATGTGGAAGCGGGCGACCGGTTCTTTGCCAATAACAACTGCGTGTTTGTGGATCCGGGCAAGATCACCTTCGGTGACGATGTGAAGATCGGCCCCCAGTGCGGCTTTTATACGGCCCTGCATCCGCTGGATGCGGAGCTTCGCGCCACTGGTGCAGAAACTGCTAAGCCCATCCGCGTGGGCAATAATGTGTGGTTCGGTGGCGGTGTACGGGTGCTGCCCGGCGTGACCATCGGCGATAACAGCGTGATCGGTGCCGGCAGTGTGGTCACCCACGACATTCCGGCCAATTCTCTGGCCTTCGGCAACCCCTGCAAGGTGGTTCGGTCCTTATAATCATCGCAAACAGGAGGAGCATTTATGCATCCCGATATTATTATTCAAAATAAGCATTTTCGTCTGGTGGTGGGCGAAAACTGCTGCCCGAAAAGCCTTTTGCATAAGACATCCGGGCAGGAGTGTCTGGATATTTCCGAAGATATTCCGCTGTTTTCTGTAACCCAGCCCCGTCCTTTTAATAACGAGGTAAAAGTGGCATATCCCAACAAGCGTACCACCTTTGCAGCCGATCGGGTTCGCCGGGAGGGAAACCGGCTGATCGTGGGATTTGAAATTATCCCCTATGAGGCCGTGGTGGAAGTGAAGGAAACCGATGCATATGTCTCCTTCAAGCTGGCAGAGTTTATTGTGAAACCTGCAGACTACCAAGATCTGCATATCTCACCGCCCCCGGCGGAAAGCTTCCGCCTGCTGCAGCTGCCGGTCAAGCACCGAAAGAATTTCGGTCAGTGGCTGAATGTGTGCTGGGATGAGCAGGTGGCGGTGAATGTCTTGGCTACCTCCCCCACGCCTATTATCGATAGCGAAAAACGGAAAGCCTTCCGCATCCTCACCGCCGATGCTGTGCATGACATTCAGCTGAAGGGCTGTGAAGCGGCGCTGATTGTCATAGGGTCAGCGGAGCTGCTGGATGCCATTGATCGCTTGGAGCAGGATTATGACCTGCCTCGGGGCGTCCAAAGTCGCCGTAACCTTGCTCTTTGCAGATCACCCTATTTGGCCAGCGGTTTAAGCCCCAAAAATGTGGATAAGCATATTGCTTACTGCAAAAAGTGCGGCTTTACGATGATGACCCTGTACTACGAGGCCTTCTTTAAGTGTACGATGTACGATTCCTGCGGCAACTATGACGAGCAAGACATCCGGGAATCTTACCCGGAGGGATTTGAATCCCTGCGTCAAATGCTGCAGAAGATCAAGGCAGCCGGCATTACCCCCGGTCTGCACTTCCTGCACACCCATATCGGTCTGAAAAGCCGCTATGTGACGCCTGTTGCCGACCACAGACTTAATAAAACGAGAATCTTCACCCTTGCCAGACCTTTGGGCAAGGATGACACGACCGTCTATGTGGATCAGGATCCCACAGGTTCGGAAATGTCCGAACGCCGTCGCATTCTGCAATTCGGTGGAGAGCTGATTCACTACGAGGGATATACGACCCAGCGGCCCTATTGCTTCACTGGCTGCAAGCGCGGCGATTGGGATACCAACATCACCGTGCATCCGCTGGGACAGATGGGTGGCATTTTGGATGTGAGTGAATACGCAGCCAATAGCTGCTATATCGACCAAAATACCGACCTGCAGGACGAGATCGCCGAAAAATTGGCCAAGGTCTATAACACAGGCTTCGAGTACATTTATTTTGACGGCTCTGAGGGTACCAACGCCCCCTACGCCTACCATGTGAGCAATGCCCAGAACCGGGTGCTGAAGCAGCTGAAGTCCGCGCCCATATTTGCTGAGGGCGCAGCAAAGACCCATTTCGGCTGGCACTTCCTCTCCGGTGCCAATGCCTTTGATATATTTCCTCCGTCCGTATTCAAGGAAATGATCCGCCGCCATCCGGCAGAGGAGATCCTGCGGATGCGACAGGATTTCACACGGCTGAATTTCGGCTGGTGGCATGTCTACACGGAAGAGGACGGCGGTGTCCAGCCTGACCATTGGGAGTATGGCAGATCACTGGCGGCAGCCTTTGATTGTCCTGCTACCTTAAGCGGTGTGGACATTTATCTGGATATCCACCCCAGAGCGGATGACCTGCTGGAGGTGCTCCGCCGCTGGGAGGATGTAAGGGTTTCGGGCTGGCTGACCGATGCGCAGAAAAAGCAAATCATCGACAACCAGCTGCAGGAGCATATCCTTTTGATCAACGAGCAAAAGGACTACGAGCTTGTGCCTTATACCCAAATCCCTACGGCTGATGACCGGCTTCGCGCCTTCGGCTTCTGCCGCAACGGCCGCAGCTATGTGGTCTATTGGCATACAAAAGGGGAGGGCTCGCTGAAATTGCCTGCCTTCGTAACGCTGCAGGACGAGCTGTACGATACGGTGGAACAGACAGATACCCTGCCTGTCAGCCGCCGCCGCTATGCCAGCAGCAAACTACCCCTGGAACAACTGGCAGAGCTGTTCCAAAACGCAAAACTGAATTAAAGAAACGGACACCCAATCGGGTGTCCGTTTTTGGTTATTGATAAGAACGCATTTCTTCAACAGCCTGGATTTTCTTGATAATCGCTTTGACGATCACTTCTATCTGGCTGTCAGGGCCATAATCCGCCGGCGCAATAAAGTTGACGCGATCGGCCTTCCTCAAATTCTCAGCCGCATCCTGACCCTTTTCCTGGTTGTAAACGGCAATGGATTGACCGCCGTTGGATTTGACCAGCCGCATACAGGGCACATCCGTTAAACCATCGCCAATGTAGACCATATTGCGGAAGGGGACAGGGCGATCGTTTTCCGGGGTAAAGCGATTCAGTGCCTCGGCGCTCTTGCTGTCGACCTTCAAAATGCCCTTGTTAATGCGGAACAGAAACTGTGTTTTTGCCGTGTAATTCACAGCGAATTTCGGCCACTGAATAATTTCGTTGTAGTCATATAAGAATTCGCAGGCATAAATTTTCTTGAAATGCTTTGCGATTTCCGTTCCTTCGATAATCTCTTTAATGCCGGAAGAAACGATGTAGTGCTCTACGCAGACGCCTGCATCCTGACCGATTTTGTTAATCCGGTCAAACCAGGTAGTGACACCGTTAAAATATTCAATGTCCTTACCCATTTCAAGGAAGGTGTCCCGGGTGATGCGAATTTTCTTTTCCCGTGCCTTTTCCACCATTTTGAACATGTAGGCCAAAATGTTGTCCATTTCCTCTTGGTCGGTCATGGCATCGACATCCTGCCAAAATTCGGAGGAGGTCATACCCAAAGCCGGAATAAATGCATACTCCTGCATGTCTTTTGTGCAAAGGGTCTTGTCAAAGTCATACATAATTGCAACGATAGGTTTTTTCATAGTGACCTCCTTTTGTGAAAACGCTTGGAAACATTATACCACGACCCAATAAAGTGTGCAAGTAAGACTATCTATCTGTATGATAGTATATTATCTGTCCAAAAAACACCCCAGATAGATAATTTGTCCCGAAATATCAGCAGGCAAAAAGAAAAAAGCCGTCTCTATTGAGACGACTTTTCTTTTTTGGTGCGCGAGGCGAGACTTGAAGGCTTCTCAT
>JAZOSY010000158.1:0-17174 GCA_045657385.1 Faecousia sp.
CAGGAATGCGTGGAAGACAGTGCCGGAGGTGTAACGGGTCTGCAGGTCGTCCTGCACATCCAGAGCAGAGAAGATGTCCTCGGTGTAACCAACGGGCAAATGAGAAGAGTTGGTGTAGTAAGGTGTGCCGTTCTCGTTTGCGGTGATGATCTCGGGGAACTTCTCCTTATCGTGCTTAGCAAAACGGTAAGTGGTGGACTCAGCAGGTGTTGCTTCCAGGTTGTACAGGTCGCCGTACTCTTCCTGATAGTCAGACAGGCGCTCGCGCATATGGTCCAGAACTTCCTTGGCAAACTTCTGCACGCGCTCGTCGGTCAGGTCAGCCTTCAGCCAGGCAGCGTTCAGACCCACTTCGTTCATACCGATCAGGCCGATGGTGGAGAAGTGGTTTGCAAAGGTGCCTAAGTAACGCTTGGTGTAGGGATACAGGCCGTTTTCCAGCAACTGGGTGATAACGGTACGCTTGGTCTTTAAGGACCGGGCAGCGATATCCATCAGTCTGTCCAGACGGGCATAGAAGTCAGCCTCGTCCTTGGCAAGGTAAGCGATCCGGGGCAGGTTGATGGTGACAACACCAACAGAACCGGTGGATTCGCCGGAGCCGAAGAAGCCGCCGGACTTCTTACGCAGTTCACGCAGGTCAAGACGCAGACGGCAGCACATAGAACGCACATCGGAGGGCTCCATATCGGAGTTGATGTAGTTGGAGAAGTAGGGTGTGCCGTACTTTGCGGTCATTTCAAACAGCAGCTTGTTGTTCTCGGTCTCGCTCCAGTCGAAGTTGCTGGTGATGGAGTAGGTGGGAATGGGGTACTGGAAGCCACGGCCGTTGGCGTCGCCTTCGATCATGATCTCGATAAAGGCCTTGTTGACCATGTCCATTTCCTTCTTGCAATCACCATAGGTGAAGTCCATCTCCTTGCCACCTACGATGGCAGGCTGGTCAGCCAGGTCGGGAGGACATACCCAGTCCAGGGTGATGTTGGAGAAGGGTGCCTGTGTGCCCCAACGGGAGGGGGTGTTCACGCCGTAGACGAAGGACTGGATGCACTGCTTGACTTCCTTCTGGGTCAGGTTGTCGATCTTAACGAAAGGAGCAAGATAAGTATCAAAGGAGGAGAATGCCTGTGCGCCGGCCCATTCGTTCTGCATAATTCCCAGGAAGTTAACCATCTGGTTGCACAGAGTGGACAGGTGACCTGCAGGAGAGGAGGTAATCTTGCCGGGAACGCCGCCCAGACCCTCTTGGATCAGCTGCTTCAAGCTCCAGCCTGCGCAGTAGCCGGTCAGCATAGACAGGTCGTGGATGTGCAGAGCAGCGCTGCGGTGTGCTTCCGCGATTTCCTCATCATAGATTTCGGACAGCCAGTAGTTGGCGGTGATAGCGCCGGAGTTAGAAAGAATCAGGCCGCCCACGGAATATGTAACGGTGGAGTTTTCCTTTACGCGCCAGTCGTTGATCTTCAGGTAGTTGTCAACGATGTCCTTGTAGTTAAGAAGCGCGGAGTTGACATTACGGACCTTCTCACGCTGCTTACGGTACAGGATGTATGCCTTGGCAACATCTGCATAACCGCTGGCAGACAGAACGCGTTCTACGCTATCCTGAACGGTTTCCACAGCGATCTTGCCGTCTTTTACCTTGGGCTCGAAATCAGCGCAGACCTGCAAAGCCAGCAGGTTGATCACGCTGGGATGGTAGGTTTTTTCCAAGGCTTCAAAAGCCTTTATCATTGCAGCACTGATTTTGGAAATCTCAAAATCGACGACGCTGCCATCACGTTTTAACACTTGATACATTTCTCTTTCCTCCTAAACACATGGGTATATAAATAAATACAGGCACTGTCATGCCCTCATAAACGCGACAGTACCTGTATTATATCACTTAAAATTCTATTGTCAATATGTTGTATAGGATTTTTTGAAAAAACACAATATATTGTGTCTAATCCACACCGCGCAAGCTTGTAAACTCCGCGAAAGGTGCGAGTTTTTGGGCAAACTGCCTCATTGTATCCGCCGTCGGTGCGGTCAGTCCCGAAAAAAGCACACTATCCCGGTCAGTATAGCACTGCAAGAACCACTTTCCGGGTTTCACGCCTTTTCCGATGCCCATAAGCCATTGCCCCATATCTTGTATGGAGTCTTCCGTATGCAGTTCTGCCACCACTGTGGTACGGAATTCGTAGTCCACTTTGCCCTCCAGCAAGAAAGCAATACTCTCCTCTACTTTGGAAAGGAGTCTTGCGTCCACGCCTGCGGTTTCAGGATAGTTTTCAGGACTGTTTTTAATGTCCATAGCCACATAATCCAAAAGGCCGGCCTCTACCATGTTTTTCAGCATATTGGGGTTGGTGCCGTTTGTATCCAGCTTCACCGCATAGCCCAAGTCCTTGATGCTTTTTGCCAGGCTCGGCAATTCCGGCTGCATAGTGGGCTCACCACCGGTAAAGCAAACACCGTCAAGCAGACCTACGCGCTTTTTTAGGAAAGCCAACAGTTCCCCGTCGGTCATAAACGGTTCGCCCTTCATCGGAAGCAGATCGCTGTTATGGCAGAAGGGGCAGCGGAAATTACAGCCTTGGGTAAACACCGTGCAGGCTACCCGGCCGGGGAAGTCCAGCAGGGTCATTTTTTGTAATCCGGCAATATCCATCTAGGGTTCTCCTTTTTAAGGTTTATCCGTTTCGTTTGTAAGAAATGTCGCCCTTTGTGTAGAGTTGGGACAGTTTTGCGTCAGCATCACTGGTATAAAACACATAGTCCTTGGTATGGATGGTTTCAATTCCGTTGGCAGGAAGTGCCGCCAAGGCATCCGCGTCCAGGTTTTCCGCCACATAAATGGGATACAACTGCAGCAGAATTTCTGCGCAGCTCTTTGTCTTGGAATAGCCCAGCAAATCATTGACTGCAGTTTTGTTCATGCCATCGGCAATATCAATATGGCAAGATGTGATTTCACCGTTTTTCCAAGTGTAATACTGCTGTACCGCCAAGGCACTTGTGGGATAGTTACGGAGCGACACGAAAGCTGTCATATCCGTATAGGTCAGAACGGCTGCCTGGTAGATATTCTCCCCTACCCTATCAAACAGATTCAGATTATAACTACCCTTAGGTGTGCTTAAATTCCGCTGGAATCCATCAAAACTGGAGAGAATGCCGCTTGTATACCCAGCCTTAACCAGTTCATCGGCCATATAGTCTACGATAAACGCATTTTTCAGCCAATAGAAATCGATGAAAGCCGTGATTTCATTCGCTTGCGCAAACTGCAAATAATCCTCTGCCACGCACAGTTTTACCTGATTGTTGCCCAGCAGTTCCAGCTTTACCTTTTCTTCATTGCCCGCAAAGGACAGCGCATCGGCGATGAATTTGGCCGCTTCGGCATCTTGCTTGGGGTCATAGGATTGGGCAGCCCAGTCCTCGGTGCACAAAAACATGCCCACATAATGCCCGTAAACGGGCGCTAAATACAGAGCTCGGTTTTGGTGCTGCTCCAGCAGCGCGAAAGCATCGTACAGCACTTCCGGTACTTCCACTGCTTCATTGGGGTGGGTATTCAGATAGCAGACATTTTTGACATCGGAAAAGCTTTTGGATTCATGGAAGATTTGGTAGGCATCACGGGCAACCTGATCGTACTTTTGGATTACCTCGCGCTGCTCCAAATTCGGTGATTTTCCGGATTCTCCCAACAAATATTGGAAATGGAAATCACCGCTGCAGGAATCCTGCACACCGGCTTCAACTGTAATCCAGCCGGGCTTTACGCCGAGCATTTTGCTGACAGAAACGGCAATCAGCGTTGCACCCAAAGCCAGCAGTAAAACCACCAGCCAGATGCGCCATTTGCTATATTCGGGGGAAACAAGAATCTCTCGAATGGGTTTGTTTTTAGAATTTCTCATAATCGCTCCATAAAATAGCAGCCTCTAAAAACCTTACGGCT
Source organism: Faecousia sp. (assembly GCA_045657385.1). Classification (GTDB taxonomy): domain Bacteria; phylum Bacillota; class Clostridia; order Oscillospirales; family Oscillospiraceae; genus Faecousia. Next base: position 3,959 of record JAZOSY010000158.1, read on the forward strand.
TTTAGAGGCGCTAATTTCAATTCATTTACAGAACAGCTCTCAGCAGCAACAAGCCGAACAGTGCTACAATTGCTCCAAAGGTAATCAGTCCCGCAACAGCGCCCTTCTTGCAGGCTTTGAAGTTGCGATAATAACGATTCCGCTTAAAAATCGCTCCGGCAATCAGGCCCGGAATGGGCAACAGGAAGGACAGGAACTTGTACCACATACTACCGGTATCGTGCAGGGGTGCGTCCAGAATAGGCTCGTCAGACATGTTATCCTCTTCTGTGGTTTGCACTTCCTCAACAGTGCCGGGCTCACGAATGGTAACAGACTTCAAAGGAACATTCTTATCGCGAATGGCCTTGTATTCCTCGATTTCCTTCGCATTACCGAATACCCAGTGGTCATGACCGATGCAAACCAGTTCCGGCTTGTCCTCGCTGTAATCGTGCATAGATGCGTCATAAGTAAACAGCACCTTGTTCTTTTCCAGCTGAGGGTCAGGAATGGGAATTGCAGAAATCAGAGAGTGGGTATAGGGGTGCAGGGGGTAGTCAAACAATTCCTCTGCATCAGCAATCTCCACAATATCGCCCTTGTAAATAACGGCAATACGGTCAGAGATGAATCGCACGATGGAAAGGTCGTGGGCGATGAACAGATAGGTTGTGCCACGCTCTTTCTGGAATTTCTTCAACAGGTTCAGTACCTGTGCGCGAATAGAAACGTCCAGTGCGGAGATGGGCTCGTCAGCAACAACCAGTTCAGGCTCCATAACCATTGCACGGGCCAGGCCGATTCTCTGGCGCTGACCGCCGGAAAATTCGTGAGGATAACGGGTCAAATGCTCAGGCAAAAGGCCGACTTCCTCAATCATATTTTCCACTTTTGCAATACGATCTGCATCATCTTTGTAAAGATGGAAATTGTAAAGACCTTCGGAAATGATGTATTCCACGGTTGCGCGCTCGTTCAGGGATGCGGCAGGATCCTGGAATACCATCTGAATGTTACGAATAACTTCCCGGTCCAGCTTTCTGGAAATTTTGCCGGAAATAGGAACACCCTTGTACTGAATCTCGCCGGCGGCGCAGGGATTAACGCGAATGACTGCACGACCAATAGTGGTTTTACCGGAGCCGGATTCGCCAACCAGAGAGAAGGTTTCGCCCTTGAAAATATCAAAGGAAGCGTTCTTAACAGCGCGGACAGCGGTGTCACCCTTACCAAAGGTAATATCCACATTCTTCAGGGAGAGCAATACTTCTCTGCCCTGTTCATCCAAAGGACCGTGCTCCGGCAAAATGGACTGCTTTTTCTTTTTCAGTTCTTTTTCACTCACAGTCTTTGCCTCCTTAAATATTGAATGCACGCATAAGCTTCTCATGGATGTCCTGAATGATTTCGGGTTTTTCCATCTTAGGCGCTCTGGGGTCCAGCATCCAGGTCTTTGCAAAATGGGTGGGGCTTACCTGGAACATGGGAGAATCCATCAGGGTATCAATCTTCAAGCAGTAGGGATTTCTGGGTGCGAACGGATCGCCCACAATCTCGTTATACAAAGAAGGAGGTGTACCGGTGATGGAATACAGCTTTGTGTTACGCTGAGCAAGCTGCGGCAAGGACGACAGCAGTGCCCAGGTGTAGGGGTGACGAGGATCGTAGAACACATCCTCAACATTACCCAATTCCACAATTTGGCCGGCGTACATAACAGCCACACGGTCTGCGATGTTCGCAACAACACCCAAGTCGTGGGTAATAAACACGATGGTGAAGCCAAATTCTTTCTGCAAGGACTTCAACAGACGCAGAATCTGAGCCTGAATGGTAACATCCAACGCAGTGGTGGGCTCGTCGCAAATCAGAATCTTAGGCTGGCAGGACAGAGCGATTGCAATAACAATTCTCTGGCGCATACCGCCGGAATACTGGAAGGGATAATCGTCGAAACGATTCTCAGCATTGGGAATACCAACCTTCTTCATCAAGGTCAGCGCACGGGCGCGAGCCTCAGCTTCAGAGCACTTCTGATGCTTCAGAATAATGGAGGTAATCTGCTTGCCAATGGTGATAATCGGGTTCAGAGAAGTCATGGGATCCTGGAAAACAGTGGCAATTTTACCACCGCGAATCTGGGTCCAGTCCTTGGAGTACTGAATCTTTGCCAGATTCAAAATGCAGGTGCCGTGGAGCTTCTCAGGGGTTTCATCCAGATAGCGAACGCGGAACACGACCGTATCAAACACAGCGTTACGCTCTGTTTCGTTGTTCAGGTCAATGCCCAACTTCATTGCTTCCCGAAGTGCTTTCAGCAGTTTCTTCAGGTTGCGAATACGAGCACGGTAGCCAAAACGGCCCACGGACAGGTAAATTTCTTTTGCCAGCAGTTCGTTTCGAGCAATCGTTTCTTCGCTGATTTCGCCCTTGATCGCTTCTGCATAGGCTTCCTTCAGCTGGGCGTTCTTCTGGGCGTACTCTGCCAAGTAGGCAGCATCCTGCTTACTCTCTGCAAGACGGATCTTGGCCATAGTCACCTTTTGGGCTTCCAGTTCCTTGATTTCCTTTTCATATGCTTCGATTTTTGCAGTTACTTCCTTAATCTGCTGCTTGTCCTTCGGATCAATGGTCAGCTTGTAATTGGCAGTTTCCACCTTGTGGAAGGTTAGGTCTGCAATCGCTTTGTCGATTTCTGCAGATTCTTCCTCGCTCAAATTGGCTCTTGCGTTCTTATCCTTTTCCAGTTCCAAACGCTGACGATAAATCTCTGCGCCCAACTCCAGTTTGGAGTAGTTGTTCAGTTCCTTGTGTGCGCGCTGCACCCAATTCCAGTCAGATGCCTTCATAACCACAGAGGTATCAGCCAGTTCCTCATCATTGAAGATGATGCTGCCCTTGTTGATGAAGCCGTTGGAGTCCAGCATGCCGGCAAAGGTCTTGGTAAAGACAGACTTACCGGAACCGGATTCGCCTACGATTGCAATCGATTCGTTTTCATAAATATCAAGGTCCACACCGCGGATTGCAGTCAGGATTCTGCCGCGCACGCGGAATTTAACTTCCATATCGTGAATGGACAGCAATACTTTCTTATCTTCCATTGCTGCACCCCCTTACATATGGGTTCTGGGATCAGAAGCATCACCCAGATTTTGACCAACCAAGTACAGCACAGCCGCAATGATAGATGCCACCGCAACAGGGCTCCAGAATTCGAATCCCCAGCCGGGGGTAATCATGGCGCTCTTGGAGGCCTCAATCAATTTGCCCAAAGACATATCAGACAGACCCATACCGATATAGCTCAGGAACACCTCATAAGAGATGTAAGAGGGAATTTCGGTAGCAATCAAGGTGACAATGACAGAGGTCATAAAAGGCATAATGTTCTTTGTGGCAATGCGGGCAAGGGGTGTTCCCAGGCACCGGGATGCCAGATTATACTCGCGGTCGCGGATAATGATAACCTGCGTACGGATAAAGTAAGCGATGGCAATCCAGCCGGTAATCGTAAGCGCAAAGACCATAGACCAGAAGCTGGCGGACATAATCAGAACGATAACAGAAATCAGCAGAACATAAGGCACGTTCGCAACAACGTTGTAGACTTCTGTCATAACGATGTCAAACTTTCTGCTAAAGCCCCAAACCGCACCGATAATAACACCAACGGTCATATTAATAGCTGCACAGACCAGCGCCAGAGAGATAGAAATACTGGAGCCGTACCAGATTGCATCAAAGGTAGAGTTGCCGGATGCGCCGGAACCCAGGACCCACTTCAAGCTAAAGCCCCAACGGCCAATGGCATCGGCAGGCTTCAGGTGTTTTGCAGTGCCGTCCATCAGGTTGACATAGGGGTCAACAGCAGGGTCGTAACCGATTACTGCAGGGTACACATAGGAGAAAAGGACCAGCACTGCCAACAGAACCAACGCAATAATGTTCAGCTTCTTTTTGAAAAAGACACGGAACACGCTGCGCCAGTAGGAATATCTGGGAGCAGTGATACGTTCAGAGGCAAGCTCGTCGTTATCGATTCTGGAAAACAGTTCATCTTCAGACATGTTCAGATGATCAAGATTATGCAATTTTTCCATATCTGCTTACCTCGCTTTCGTTGTAAAGGATATTCTGGGATCCAGAAGGGACATCAGCACGTCGCCAAGGATAAAAGACGTAACAGAAAGCAGTGCGTAGAACAACGCAACGCCGACGATAACGCCGTTATCATACTTATTGATAGCTGTTGTCAGAACATTACCGATACCAGGCACCAAGTACACACGCTCGGTAATAATTGCGCCGGTCAATGCACCCAGCACACTGCCGGGGATACCGTGAACAATGGGGATAATCGCGTTCTTCAGAACGTGCTTGCTAAAGATTTCGCCTTCAGAAAGGCCACCGCTACGGGCAAACTTAACATAGTCGGAATTCATCTGGTCGATCATATAACGGCGCAGCCACTTCATCAGATTTGCGATGGAGGGCAAAGCCAGAGAAATGACCGGCAGGACATACATCAACCATGTGGGGTTCTGCACATCAAAGGTCGTGGGCAGTTTGAAACTGCTACCGATGGCGCGGAAAATAAAGATATAACCCAAGCTGGGAACTGCCATAATGAAGATGATATAGAAGGTGCCCAGTTTATCAATAAACTTGTCCTTCTTCAGCGCCATAGTAATACCCATAGGGATAGCCAGCAGGTAAGCCAGAATTACGGAAATGATACCAATGCTGAAAGAATAACCCATCTGGGACATACCGGACTTAGCTGTATTGACGCCGGTGTAATCATCCACATAGTACTTTTGGTTCAGCAAACCCAGGTCCTTGGATCCGGGAATGTTGATCAGAGAATGGATGTCATCTGCGGTTTCTTCAACAACACCACTGGGATAGGTGATAGTGCTGAGTTTCTGGGGGCCCTGCGCATCGGTCATTGTGTTGAACACATCAATATCTCTGTTAACAGAGTAGGATACACCCAGATTGATAGTTGCAAGGTTCTGGTGAATATACGGGAACGTGTCATCGCAGTACACAAGATACTTGTGCAGCGTACCGTTACCCATAATAGCAGGAGAGAACTTCTCTCCACCATAGGCAGGATCACGCCAGGTGAAGCTCAAACCACGCTCACCCACAACATCTTCAACCTTGTGAATATTGTCTATTTTGATAAGACCGGTAAAGTAAGAAGTCAAACGCTTAACCAGAGGCACATCTTTATAGGCATACAGCTGAGGTGCGCCGCCGTCTTTGTACTTCTTAGTGCCAATCTTGTAAGAGCCGTCAAGGCGAATTACTTTATAGCCTTCGCTCTCATACTTCTTTGTGAATGCCTCAACCAGGGGGCCGGTATTATCGTTATCGTCCTCGGCTGTTTTGGCAAGCTTGGCTGCCTTCACTTCTTCCTGGGTCAAGCGTCCAGCCGCCAATTCCTCCTGCAGATAATCTGTAAAGGGAACATAGTCCAGGTAGCCGTATTTCTCCCACTGCTGCATCTTATAAACTTCTTTGGAGTTAAGCAGAAGCTTTTGATACGAGGGATCTGCGGAAAAAATAGCCTCTCTGTCCAAGAATGTATAGATCATTATCATGATCACTGCAATTACAAGGACAACAGAGAACAGTGCCCGCAGGATTCTGCTGATTAAATATTTTGTCATAGTCAGTCTCCTTCGTCTTGTCTCTTAGGATAACACATAGAGCTTAAAATATCCCGGCAGTAGAGAACACTGCCCTCAATATTCCTGGCGGATAAAATCAAACCACAAGAACTACTGAGGGCAGCATTTCCTATAAAACCGTGTTTTGCCATAGCGCCAATTGGGAGGATGGGCAATAATTTGCCCACCCTCCTTGTTATTGGAAAATATCTAAGCTTTTTAAATTAGAAGATACCCAAAGACTTGGTCATGTAACCAGCGTAGTTAGGCAGCATAGTGCCCAAGTAGGTGCTGGGATCACCGTAGTCGGGGCCCCAACCGGAACCGTCGTTCAGGTCGAAGTTTGCATCCTTACCAACCTCGAAGCGGTAGGTAGCAGCCAGGTAATCGTCGCGAGTTGCGAACTCAACCAGGTTGACCTTGATGCAACCGTTGGTAGCAGCTTCGATGGACTGCTTCATAGCGTTCTTCTGGTTCTTGGAGTTCTCGCTGTCGCCACGGACGGGGATGTCCAGGTAGATGGGCTTTTCAGCAGAAACTTCAATACCAACAGCCTTCAGCTCGTCGATAGCCTTAGCCATCTCAGCAGCGCAAGCTTCCTTGTTGTACCAGCCGTCGAAACCGGTGGAAGCGGTGCCGTTCCAAACAGTCAGCTTGATGCCGTCAGCGTTCAGCTGATCCTGAACGATCTGGCCGTACATAGTGCCTGCGGGATAGGTCTTCTCGGTACCGTTGATGGAAATGGTCACATCGTTGGGCAGGTTGACGTAGTTACCGGGGGTATAGGAGTTGACCAGAGAGTTCAACTTCAGATCTTCACCAACGGACTGTGCGTTGTAGGTGCCACGGTCGATGGACATAGCCAGAGCCAGACGGAAGTGCTGGTTCAGCATAGCAGCGCCGGTGCGGGTGATTTCTTCAGCGGTCTTGGGGGACTTACCAACGTTAGCGTCAGTAGCATTTGCGAAAGCGGCACGACGCAGGTTGAAGAAGCCACAGTAAGTGGTAGCGTCGGTGTCGGAGATATAAGCGTACTTGTCGAAAGTACCAGCAGCCTTAGCGATCTCAACACGCTCGGTGGTCATACCCAGGGTGTCAACAACGCCATTGAAGAAGTCATCATACATCTTCTGATGGTCGGTGCCGTCAGTGTACATGTAGGTGAAGGACTTCAGGTTGATGTTATCCTTGTTCCAGTAAGAAGTGTTTGCCTTGCAAACGATGGAGTTGTTGGAAGTGAAGGAAGTGATAACGTAAGGACCGCAGTAAGCGATGGAGTCGGGGCCCTTGCCGTACTTGTAGGTCTCAGCGGTGTTGTCGTAGTCAGCACCGAACTTACCACCCATGGATTCATAGTAGGTGCGGCTCATAGGAGCGAAAACACCGTAACCCAGCATGGTGGGGAAGTAAGGAGTAGCCTCGGTCAGAGTGTACTCCAGAGTATACTTGTCAAGAGCCTTGACACCGACTTCTGCGAAATCGGTAACTTCGCCGGCGATGTATTCGTCAGCGTTAACGATGTTAGCGCAGCCAGCGCAGACCAGGTATTCCAGGCCGCCGGCAGCGTCCATCATGTGCTGCAGACCAGCAACGAAGTCGTCAGCGGTCAGGTCAGCAACCTTACGGTTCTGGTTGTCAACCCAGACAACGCCCTCGCGGATCTTGAAGGTGTACTTCAGGCCGTCTTCGGAAACGGTGTACTCGGTAGCCAGAGCGGGCTTTTCCTGGTTCTCCATGTCGTTCTCAACCAGGCCATCATAGGTCTGGACGAGGATCTCGGAGTCAGCAGCGTAAGAAGTAGCCAGAACGTCCCAGTAGGTGGGATCAGCGTCAAAGTAGAAAGTAGCGGTATCTTCGATGGTGTAGCCCTTACCGGTCAGGTATTCCTTAACCCAGGACTCGTAGGTGCCGGTACCGATAACTTCATTCCACTTAGCCTTCATCTCTGCGATGTGAGCAGCCTCGATGGGCTCCTTGGTCACAACACGGTTGTGGAAACGATAGGTGTCGTTACCGTACAGGATGGGGGTGTTGGTGTAGGGAGCGATCTTGGTCATGGCGTAGTTGCCGCCCTGAGAAGTGGTGGGCAGCAAGATACCTGCGCCCAGCAACTTAGCCTCGGCGATAGCCATCTTGGCATAGCGGGTAGCAACGTCCTTTTCTGCAGATGCTGCTTCATAGGCTTCGTAGAAGTCGCCCAGAACCAGATCGTAAACAGCAGCGGACAGCTCGTCGTAGTCAGCGATGTCCTTGAAAGGATCAACGTACTCGACAGCAGCATTGTCGCCGTTAGGGGTGTTGGTGTCGTCGGCCTTCTTCTTGCAAGCAGCCAGAGTGCCCAGCAAGCAAATTGCCAACAACAAAGCAACAATTTTCTTCATGTTCATGTCTTTTCCTCCATGTGAATTTATTCTTCCGTTTTTGCAACGGTAAGATACATTGATACCAGATTTTTGAAAATCCGCACTTCCAAATCCCACCTGCACGGATTTTTGTCCGCCTGCTGTGGATACTTGAAAGTTAGTGGCATCATTATAGCACAATTGCTCTCCAGAATCAACACTAAAATTTAAGAATCCGCAGGAAATTTCCTATTTTTTTATCGTACGTCAACCATTTGTTCCATATATATGTATATAACCGCAACTTTATCGTGGCCGAAGTCGCGGTTTTTTACCTTAATTCCCCATTTTATCCCAGCATAACGTCCAATATCATCATTGTCGCAAATCCCAATACAATACCCATTGTTGCGGTGTATGGCTGGGTGCATTGATTCTTCTGACATTCGGGAATCAGCTCGTGGACAGCCACCAAAATCATCGCGCCGGCCGCAAAAGAAAGGGCAAACGGCAGTAACGTCTGCATACTGACGACAAGGAGCGCACCCAAAACGCCTGCCACCGGCTCCACCATCGCCGACGCCTGCCCGATTAGGAAACTTTTTCTGCGTGTATAGTTTTCCCTTCGCAAGGGAATTGATACGGCCGCACCTTCCGGAAAATTCTGCAAGCCGATTCCGATTGCAACGGAAATCGCACCTAGCAACGCCTCCGTCGAATCCGCATTTCTCGGTATGGCACCAAATGCCACACCTACAGCCAAACCTTCGGGTATATTATGCAGGGTTATGGAAAGGGTCAACATAATAATACGGTTTATTCTTTGGTTATGCTCACCGCCTGCACTGTCGGTACGGTTTCTTGCCCGTGTCACGATTTTATCGGAACACCACATAAACACAGCTCCGCTCAAGAAGCCAGCTGTTGCTATAAACCAGGTAGGAAGCCTACACACGGCCTCTGCCCTTTCAATGGCCGGCTGCAACAGCGACCAAAAGCTGGCGGCAATCATTACACCTGATGCAAAGCCCAGCATCAAATTCAGCATTTTCGGGTTGGGCGTTGAAAAGAAAACAACAGTGGCAGCCCCCAAAGCCGTAACAAACCACGTGCCCAAGGTTGCTACCAATGCAAGTAAGACATATCGCTCCATGACGATCTCCTATTCTTGACACATTTTCTGTTCATTCTATGACCGTCGCCATTTATAGGTGCTTGGACTCGAAAATAGAAAAAGGCAGTCGACCGAGTCGACTGCCTTGCTGATTACACACCTTTTCGATGGAGAATATAAGAATAGATAAAGGGTACCAGAACCATTACAAGAGTAACCGCCAAAAACAGCCAGAAGCCCACAAAGAAACCGGACACCATCACCACAAGGCCGCCGATGACCCAGACCCAACCGGTCAGACGGTGGGTTCTGTTCCAGTTTTCTTCACTGTTCAGCGTCCAGGGAATCTTGATGCCAATGGTGTAGTTCTGCTGGCACTTGGGCAGATAATTGCCGATGGCAATAAACAGCACGCCGAAAAGTATCGGCATCAGCACATCCACAGGCACACCTTTCCCCAGTGCAGCGGCATAGGTGAACACAGAAAGCACAATATTCAGCACAGGTATGATCCAAAAGACCAAATGTAAAATTTTGTCCGAATGGTTTTTCTTTTTGGGGTCGGCAGATGTAGCGCAAGCACAGAGCCACTGAAAGGCCAGCAGAATCAGCGGCATACCAAAGACAGCAAAGGTTTTGCTGCTCCAGCCGTCAACCTCCCCCACTGCATTCCAATGGCTGGGGATCCGGGCCGGCAGTTGGTCCCACAAAATCACACCTGCAAGAATCGGCAGCAGGATCACCAGGGATGTGATGATCAAAACCTTCAAATTCTTCTTAATCATTTCCTTCTCCTTTCAAACCGCTCAGCCAGAGCATCACTTCCTCTAAAACGGAAGTGTTCAACTCATAATAAATATATTTCCCCTCACGGGCGTCCCGAATCAAATCGGCCTCTTTCAAAACAGCAAGGTGCTTGGAAACTGCCGCGCCACTGACAGGAAAGCGCTCTGCAATCTCCCCGGCAGGAAGTCGCCCTGCCTTCAGCAGTTCCAGAATCTCCCTGCGAATGGGGTCGGACAGGGCTTTGATGGTATTTTGGATTCCCACTTTTCTTGCCTCCTTTTCATTTAACCTATTGGTTAAATATAATATAACGCACTTACCGGCCTGTGTCAACAATTATTTAACCATTTGGTAAAATGTTTTATCCTTTAACCCCCGGAAGCCAAACACTTCCGGGGGCATCCATTATTGTATATATTATTGTATATATATTTTCACATCGCCGGTGTTGGTGCGGATTTCGCAAAGGCCTCCTGCCGTTGTTTTCGGTACATCTACCTTGCCGGTGTTGGTGTGGACAACATAAACCTTATCCGTAAGCAAGCTGCCTGTTACATCGCCGGTAGAGATTTTTACAAAAAGTTCTGCCGCATCGGAACCTGCAAACGTTACATCACCGGTCGTTCTCTGAATGGTAATCTTTTCGGTCGCCACCACATCGGACAACACCACATCTCCGGTGCTGCCACCGGAAGTCAGGTTTTTGCAAGTGATATGATGCAGGTCGGTTTTACCGGTGGTTACCTGAATGCTGATATTCCCTGTGCATATCATATCGGAAATTGTAACATCGCCGGTGCTTGTTTGCACCGAAATGGTATCGTAAGTAGCTTTGGGAAGGTACACCTTTATCTGCGGTGTGTTGAAATCAATACCAATCCAATCGTACCACGCCTTTTTATAAGAAAGTTTGATGGCAAGGGTGCCGTTTTCAACAAAAACATCGTGCTTAGCCTTTTCTTCTTCAAAACACTCCACCTTGCAGGTTCCGTCGTCAGACAGGGCAAACACAATATCAGATGTAACCGTATCTACTGATATGTTGTTAAAGGCTCCACTGACTTCGTGCTTGCTGGTCACATATTTTGTTGTGGACAGTTTGGAAAAATCCCACTGCAACAGCATCATCACGCCTGCAAACAGCAAGCAGCCTGCCAGAATAAGGATGGATGCGACAACAAGCCATTTTTTCATCTTGTTCATTCCGTCTCCTCCTTCTTCACAAAACAGCTTTTCGTCCAAAGAACCAATTTCTTTGTCAGCACCAATGTGCCTTTGGTTACCGCCTTGCAGCCGTAAAACGCAAAAATAGTCAGACCTGCGCAAACAAGACCTGTGGCTATTGACGCTATGCTAGGCAGCACATTACCACAGCAAGCAAGCACAACGCCTGCCACTACACCGCCGAAACTGCAAGCTGCAAAGGATACAAAACACGCCCACAAAGAAACAACGACCGCCCACCAGGATACATAAAGAGAGAACACCACCGCCAATGTGGACACCAGCAAGGAAACCCATATGGGAGAACCTACCGCCAAAAGCACAATCTCCCAGGCTTTCAGCCGTCTTTTCTGTTTGATCCTTTCCGTCGCGATTTTGGCTAACGGAATCTCTGCGATAATCTGCGCGATGATTTGGTCGGCAGGGCCCACCGCCGAAACAGCGTCTTCTTCCGAAAGGCCCTCCTCTATTCTATCGTCAATCATTTCGCTGTAAAAATTCAGCCGTTCTTCTATATCATCCCGGGGCAAGCCGTTCAGTCCAACTTGCAGCCGGTCAAGAAATTCCTGTTTATACATCGACCTCATCCTCCTTCGTTACGAATCGGTAAATGGACAATATTTCATTCCATTCCTCTTTGAAATCCGAAATGCGCTTAACACCTGCATCGGTAATATGGTAGTACTTCCGAAGCCGGCCGCCGTGTTCCGCCGTATGGACAGTAAGCAAGCCTCCCGTTTCCAAACGCTTCAGAATGGTATACAACGTGGATTCGGACAGTTCGATATAGGGCTTCATATCTTTGATGATCTTATAACCGTAGGAATCCTCATCCTTGATGGCTGCAAGCACACACACGTCCAAAAGGCCGCGCTTTAACTGAATGTCCATAGAATACCTCCCCTCGTGCAATACATCGTATCGCGAAGTATTGTTTTTGTCAAGGTTTTTTTGCATTTTATGTAATATTGGGTTTGACAGACCGTGTGTTCTGTTTTACAATAAAACCGATATAACCCTTGCCGCATCAAGTTTTTTGATGTGATCATTATAATACAAAAGAGGTTTTGTTATGGCAAAGACAACTTTCATCGCAGCCGGCGACGCATTCGCCACCAAGCGGCTTCCCAAGGGCGGTTATGAAGGCTTCGCTGAAGTGCAGGCCTGCGTAAAATCCCACGATGTGGCATTTCTGAACTTAGAAAGCACCTTCCACGACCGGGAAGGTATCCCCTCTGCCATCAGCGGTGGCACCTGGGCTATGTCCGACCCCCGTATTCTGGACGATATGAAGGAATACGGTTTCAACCTTTTCAACACCGCCAACAACCACTCCTGCGACTATAGCCAAAGCGGTGTGCTGGCCACCATTGAGCACCTAAAAAAGCGGGATATGATTTTTGCCGGCACCGGCAAGGATCTGGGCGACGCCTCCAAGGCCTGCTATATTGAAACCAAACACGCCCGTGTTGCTATGCTGGCCTGCAATTCCTCCGCAAACGATTCTGCCCGGGCCGGCGCCCAGACAGAAGATTTGCCCGGCAGACCCGGCGCGAACCCTATGCGCTGCCTGAAGCGTTTCCATGTGGATCAGAAGCATTTTGATATGGTCAAGGCGCTGGCCGAGGTAACTATGGTCAATGCCGCTGCCGAGCGCAGCATTGAGCTGGGCTACTCTGCCCCCTACTCCGAGGGACAGTTCCCCTTCGGCGGCAGCCGTTTCATTTTGGACGATCACAACTGGGTGGAGACCGTTCCCCACAAGGGTGATATGGATCGTATGATCGCCCGGATCAAGGAAGCCAAAAAGCAAGCGGACATCGTCCTCGTTAGCATACACAGCCATTACTATGACGAGCGCAAGACCAATGTCCCCTCCCAGTTTATTGAAAAATTTGCTCACAACTGCATCGACGCAGGCGCAGATGTGATTATCGGCCACGGCCCTCACGAGCTGCAGGGCATCGAAAAGTACAAGGACGGTCTGATTCTATACTCCATCGGCAACTACATATACGAGACCGAGACTGTGGAATACCAGCCTTGGGACGCCTATGTGAACAAGGGCTACAGCCCCGATATGAAGG
>JAZOSY010000159.1:0-6032 GCA_045657385.1 Faecousia sp.
AAAGCGAGACCCCTTTCGGGGCCTCGCTTTTATTGGTGCCGGTGGCCGGACTCGAACCGGCACGATGTCGCCATCGGTGGATTTTGAGTCCACTACGTCTACCAATTCCATCACACCGGCAGGCACGTTGATAAGTATACACCATCTTCCTAAAAATAGCAAGAGGGAAATTGAAATTTTTATCTATACTTTGACATTGGGAAAAACCGTGGTATACTGGTAAAAAAGGAGGTGTCAGCGTGGAAATTTTGCATTTAGACCCGGATTTTGCGGTGTGCATAAAGCCGGTGGGCCTTGACTCCGAGAGTGGGGTGCCGGAGCAATTGAAGCAGCAGCTGGGCGGTGAGGTTTTTACGCTCCACCGATTGGATAAAAATGTGGGCGGCGTGATGGTCTACGCCCGTACAAAGCAGGCTGCGGCGGCTCTCTCCAAAACCATTGCCCAGGGGGAAGTGGTGAAGGAATACGTGGCAACGGTCCACGGCACGCCTGCGCCCGAGGGTGATTGGACGGACCTTTTGTTTAAGGACAGCCGAAAAAACAAGGTGTTTGTGGTAAAGCGTGAGCGCGCCGGTGTAAAAACCGCCCGTCTGACCTATCGCGTGGTCAGGGCAGGGGAGCAGAGCTTGGTGCGTATCCGGCTCTATACGGGCAGAAGCCACCAGATCCGCGTCCAGTTTGCAAGCCGCAGCTATCCGCTGGTTGGTGACCATAAATACGGCAGCCGGGACACGGCAAAAGAGCCGATGCTCTTCTCCTGCGCAATTACTTTCCCCTATAAAGGACAGACCCATCGCTTTGAAGCATACCCCGATTGGGGAACTGTGTAAAATCGTTGTGAAAAAATCTATAAAAAAGGTTGACAATTATCTTTTGGTGCGTTATAATGGCAAGGCTATGTGAAAATGCTGCTATAGCTCAGCCGGTAGAGCGCATCCTTGGTAAGGATGAGGTCGCCAGTTCAAATCTGGCTAGCAGCTCCAAAAAAGAAAAGACCACTCGTTCGAGTGGTCTTTTCTTTTTTCGCTGCGACGCCAGATTTGAAAAACAAAAATGCAACAGTCCGGTGGATTGTTGCTGCCACCAGTGCAAACACTGGTGGCTACATTAATTTTATCCCTTGCACACCTGCAAGGGATAAAATGCAAACAAATCTGGCTAGCAGCTCCAAAATAAAACCCCATCCGAATGGATGGGGTTTTATTTTGGCCAATGGACAGATTTGAAAAATATAAATGCAAATCGAGTCCGGACACAAAACCCAATCGATACAACCCTCCGGGAGATTGCCACGGGCGCAAAAGCGCCCTCGCAATGACGGAGGGAAGGTCAGCAGCATCCCGCTGCCGCAGGCAGCAACAATATAAAATAAAAGGAGCGGACCTTTGTCCGCTCCTTTTTGCTTCAATCACTCGCCATATATTCTTTGGGTGAAACACCCATAACCTGCTTAAAGCGTCTTGAAAAGTACACATAATCCGAGTAGCCGCATTTTTCCGCCACATCGGCCAGCGTCTGGGTGTTTTTGAACAGGTCAATTAGGTGGCAGGCGTGGTCGATCCTTACCTTCGTCAAAAACTCTGTGGGGGTTTTGCCTGTCACTTTTTTGAACTGGGCGCGGATGTAGTCCTCAGAGTAGCCGCTTTGGTTCAGCAGAGCCTTTAAATCAATCGTGCTGTCGTAAAAATTATCGTTGATGGCTTCTATGATGGTTTTCACCGCAAGGAAAATATCATTTTCCAGCTTGATGTTTTCCAAAAGAAAATGGAAAAACGCATTGGCCAGCGCTGCCACATATTCCCGATTGGCAAGTCGGTTCGCGTGGATCATTTTTGCCAGCATCACGCCCTCGTTTGCGGAATTATCCAACACCACAGCGGTGGTATTCAAGGAAAAAATATGCCCCAGATCGCCGCGCATAGATATGTCTTCAAATATATCGCCGTCTTGCGTGGAGAAGTGGACCACCCCCGGAGGAATGATAAAAATGGTTCCCGGCTGAAAACGAATCGGTTTTCCGTCCAGATATTCCGTGCCGGTGCCTTGCGTATAGACAATGATCTGATAATAGGAATGCTTGTGCATCGGACAATCCCGAAGCGCTTTGCTGATAGTAAGATTCATAACATCACCCGTGTGTATTATACACAAAATCTATCTTTTGTGCAAGTGCGTTTCGGAATAAACCTAGGTTTTTTCACGGCAAACCGCTACAATGTGGGTAAATGCAAAACCCGGTATATGTAAAAAGGGGGACATTTTATGCGAATTATGGGAAAAGACAATGTCAATATGCTATCCGGCCCCATTACCAAAGGCCTGCTGGCTATGACAATGCCCATCATGGTGATGAGCCTGCTGTCGTCTTTGTTCAATGTGGTGGATATGACGGCGCTGAAAATGTTCGGCTTTGCAAGAGCCGTGGGCGCAGTTGGCGCCTGCAGTACGCTGATCACCCTTTGCACCAGCTTGCTGACCGGCACCTCCACCGGCGCAAATGTCATCGTGGCAAAACGCATTGGCTCCGGCAATAAAGAGCAGGCAGACCGGGCCGCGATGACGGCGCTGCTGTTCTCCATTGTGGGCGGCTTGGTTATGATGGTCATCGGTATAGCCTTTGCCGAGACGTTTCTGAATTGGATCAAATGCCCGGAAACCTTGCTTCCGCAGGCAACCACCTATTTCAGACTCTATTTTCTGGGTGTGCCGGCCATTATGTTTCATAGTTTTGCCGCGTCTATCTTGCGAGCCACTGGCGATACCAAGCGGCCTTTTTACTACTCTGTGATCGGTGGACTTACCAAAATCGTGCTGACAGTTTTTTCTGCCGGCGTTCTGCACGTGGGCGTGGAAGGTATTGCCTCCGCAACGATTATTTGCCAACTGCTGATGGACTTCCTGTTTGCGCGCAGGCTGATCAAATTCCAAAGCGTTGTTAAGATCGATTTCCGTCAGTTGGTATTCGATTTCAAAGAACTCAAGGCTATGCTCCGCATCGGCGTTCCCACCGGTGTGCAAACGGCCCTTTGCGCCTTTGCCAACACGGTGATCGCCACGGCCGTCAACAGTTTCGGCGAAGCGGCCACCACCGGCATATCCATCGCCAACCAGTTTGACAATATCCTTTATAATATTATCCACGCGCCGTCCCTTGCGGTTATGCCCTTTATTGCCCAGAATATGGGCGCAGGCAACTTAAAGCGTGTGAAGGCGACGATCCTGCGTGGCACGCTGATCACCATCGCCTTTGGCGCCACCTTGGGCGCTCTGTCGGCGGGCTTCTCCACACAGTTGTCATCGCTGATGTCTGACAGCGCGGAGGTGATCGCCTTCTCCCGGCAGAAGATGATCATCATTTCCAGCACCTATTTCATCTGCGGCATCAACGAGGTGATGGGCGGTGTTCTAAGAGGCATCGGCAGACCCATAATTCCCACCATTTCCGCCTTGCTGTCTATGTGCGCCCTGCGGTTTGTGTGGGTCTATGCCATCTTCCCGTTGATCCCCAACCTGACCTTCCTGTACGCTATTTGGCCCATCGGCTGGATTTTGTCTATTATTATGCTGTCGATTGCCTACTTCATCACAATGGGCAAGCACGAAAAGAGACTCCACGCCGCATCCCCGGCGCAGTGATATACCCCGATCCTAACAGAAACAGCCACCCAAAACGGGTGGCTGTTTCGTTATGCTTTATTGTAACAATGCGTCTATGATGCCCTCGTAAGGCCAGGACAGATTGTTGCGATCAAATATGGCGAAGTCGCCGCCATCATCAAAGATGACCAGCCCGATGCCGTATTTTTTCGCTGTCTTTACGTAGTAATCGATGTACTCGATCCGTTCGGATTCGGGCGGACGCTTAACAACGCCGAATTCACCGATGATTACCGGGATGCCCAGCTCGTCAATGAATCGGGTCTTGATGCCCTTCATCCGGGAATCCAGCGCGTTTTTGTCCGCCGTAGTGCCCCATTCGTTTCGGAAATTCGTGTGACCCAGATTGGTTTCGTTAAAGGTGAACTCACCGGGAAGATACAGGTGGACCTGGGCGATCAGGTGATTTTTCGCAGAGTCTGTGGGCAACTTAAAATTGCGATTCATCTCATAATTGGCGGTGGCGGCGTAGGGGTTGAGGATCAGGTTTCGATTTGCGTTATAGCCTCCGCCTGCCCGAACGGTGTCCACAAAGATTTGGTGCAGATCATTCATAACCGCATAGGATTCAGCGGCCGGTGCCGTCCAACTTTTGTTAGCGTTAAGCACTTCGTTGCAGGATTCAAACAGCAGCAGTTCGCTATAGTCGGCAAACCTTGCTGCGATCTGCTCCCAAAGCCGCCGGTAAATGGCGCTTTGGTTTTCAAATGTAGATCGTTCTGCGGTAAGCCAACCGGCACCGGAGGTGTTGATAATGCAGTAAACGCCTGCGTCCATACAGTAGTCTACCACCTCCGCCACCCGTTCGAGCCAATAAGGGTCAATGTTACCTTGGCTGTCCATATGGTTTACAAAGGAGACCTGCGCGCGAATGGTGTTGAAGCCTTTGTCCCGAACAGCTGCGATCATTTCAGGCGTGGTGACGGGGTTGCCCCAAAGTTTTTCATAGCGTTCAATACGCTCTTCAGGGGAGGCGCTGTTGGTTTGGCTGATATAGGTGATTTTTGCCCGGACCTCCAATACATCCGCCACGGTGAGATTTTTGACATTGGCAACTGCGCCACCGCCGGTGCCGCCACCCATATCGGTGGTTTTCTGACCGATTCCCTCGGTGATGGCAATTTCGCCGTTTGCGGTAATGTACTTCAGTTCATCAATGCGATATGTAACGGAATCCTTTTCGGACAAGGAGAAGTTCCACAATTCAACGCCAAAGTAGGCGATGGACGCACTGCCGTCGGCATTCAGAATGCCGTCATCCCGACCCGGTTTCCATGTGATAGTCGCGGATTTTGTTTCGGTGTCAAAGTAAGCGGCGGCAGAACGGCTATATTTGCCGCTTGTCGTGGTGAAAAATACCAGAGTTCTCCAAGCGGAGCTGTCGTTGGAATACACACTTAAGGAGCAACCCAAATTCCAACCGACGCCCATATTCTCAAGGAAGTCGTCGGCGCTTTCGCAAGAGTAGGGGCCGTCATCGTCCGGCGTGTCCTGCCCGTTGCCCGGCGTATCTGTACCGCCGGAGCCGTTGCCGGACGGGGGAGGGGTGTTCCCTGTGCCGGATTCGCCCGTGTTTTCTGTATTTTCTGTGTTTTCTGTGTTTTCTGTGCTTTCGGAGCCGGTTTGACCCTGCTCACCGGAAGTTTCTGTGAATCCGGTGCTCTCTTCGGTGGAAGAGGAGGAGCTTTCGGTGCCGGAATGGTTATCCTGATCAGGTTTGTTGGGTTCGCGTTTTTTGCAGGCGGCCATACCAAATATCAAAGTGGTTGTAAGCAGCAATGCGATCAGTCGTTTCATCGGTGCAACACCTCCTGCACACATTGTATATCAATTCGTGGAATTACGCAAGCAATTTTGCCGAAAAGCCATAAAAACACGCTAAGAACCTTGCAATTCCAAAACCATTGTGCTATCATTATACTGAACGAATATTGGCCCCAACGGCAAGGGGAAGAAAAGAGGCGTAATATGATTTACGAATACGAAAACGGCATTCCTGAGGAAGTTCTGAAAGATGCGCTGAAGAAATCTCTGGAAGGCCGCAACCTGAAGAAGGTTCTGATTTTGCCTCCGGATTTCACCAGAATGTACTCCGGCGCCGGCAAGATCACCGCAATTTACTATGAGCTGCTGAAGGACACCTGTCAGGTGGACATTATGCCTGCCCTTGGCACCCATGTGCCTATGACCCAAGAGGAATGGGTAGCGTTCTTTGGTGAGGGCGTGCCTTTTGACAGAATGCTGGTGCACAACTGGCGTACCGATGTGATGAAGCTGGGCGAAGTGCCTGCTTCCTTCGTGTCCGAGGTTTCTGAGGGCTTGGTGAATAACAGCATCGATGTGGAAGTGAATAAGGCCATTATGGATCCTTCCTA
>JAZOSY010000160.1:0-6547 GCA_045657385.1 Faecousia sp.
GTCATAAATTACAGTGCGATCTTGGTGATTTCCACCTTGGTGTAGGGCTGACGATGGCCCTGCTTCTTCTTTTCGTTCTTCTTGGCCTTGTACTTGAAGATGGTGATCTTCTTAGCCTTGCCGTTCTTGATGGCCTTAGCCTCTACGGTAGCACCCTCAACAACGGGAGCGCCGATCTTGGAGTTTTCGCCGTCCAGAATAGCCAGAACCTGGTCGAACTTGATGGTAGCCTCAGCCTCAACCTCCAGCTTCTCGATGTACAAAACATCGCCCTCAGCCACGGTATACTGCTTGCCACCTGTTACGATAACTGCTTTCATTTCCTTTTTCACCTACTTTATTTTGTGTAGACTCGCTCTAAAGGCGGGTGCATTTTTTATCGCACCAACTTAAGCCTTTTCAATGCGGCTTGTCTATTCTAGCAGAGGAAAACCCAAAAGTCAAGGGCTTTTTCAGGGTTTTTCTGCTTTTTTACGGGGTTTTACAGAACTCTTGCGCCTTCAAATTCCACATGCAGGGGCATAATCTCCCAGGCGCGCTCGGTAATGGACGGCAACTTCTTTGCTAACTTTTCCTGCAGCGCCTTATCCCGGGTGATGCACAGCAAGGTCGGGCCTGCGCCGCTTAAGCAAAATGCCGCGCCGGTGGTGCGCACCAATTCTTCGATGGCCTCGTAGTCGCCGATCATATGCTTGCGGTAGGGCTGGTGAAGTCTGTCCTGCATGGCGTTGCGCAGGAGTTTTTCGTCACCCAGTTCCAGAGCCTTCAGCACCATAGCGCCGTGGGCGATGTTATAGATGGCATCGGCCCGGCTCACCTGCTGGGGAAGCACGGCTCTTGCCTTTGCGGTGGGCATATCAAAATCGGGCACCAGCGCCAGAATCTCCCAATCGGGATGCAAGGGGAAACTCACCGTCACCGGCAGGCCGTTATCCACCATAGAGGCGGTCAAGCCGCCGAAAAAGGCAGGGGCCAGGTTGTCCGGGTGGCCTTCCATGGCGTTGGTGATGTTGAGTAAGCCCTGTGTAGACAGGCGGTTGCCGCGAAGTACATTGGCGCCCATGGCACCGGCAACCAGCAGAGCCGCAGAAGACCCCAAGCCACGGCAAATGGGGATGTTGGCATCGATGTGGATCTTCACACCGCGAACCTCCTCGCTCAAGGAAGCCAGCACCGCGCAGTAAGACACATAGGCCAGATTGTCTGGGCCGGTATAGGCCTCGTCGCAGCCGGTGATCTCAAGGCCATACTCGGTCTCCTCAAAGGTCACGTCCGTATACAGTTGTAATGCGCAGCCAAAGGCGTCAAAGCCCGGTCCCAAATTAGCGGTTGTGGCCGGCACGCGGATGGTTACAGATTTCATAGCTTTCTCCTTAATTACAGCGCCATAACGAAGTCCAGCATTGCGGTCTTTTCAATCACGCCGGTGTGCAGCTCCTTCTTCTGCTGCAGGCCGGACAGATTCTCAGGAATGGCAAAGCCGGAAACCTTTTCCAAGCGCTCCATCTGAGCAAATTCGTCCATTCCCTCGGCAGATTCCAGTGCGGAAAGCACTGCGGCCGGGAACTTGTAGGCGGATGCGGTGGACAAAACGACCATGGGGCTGTTGTCACCGGTTTGGTTTACATAATCTTCTGCCACTGCCCAGCCGGTAGCGGTGTGGGTGTCGCACAGATACTTCTGGTTCTCGAATACATCACGGATTGTCTTGGCGGCCTTGTCGTCGTCGCAGTAGCCTGCCCAGAACTCCTCAGAAATGGCCTTTTTCAGGGCTTCGGGAACGGTGTAGAAGCCATCTTTGTTCAGATCCTTCATCAGGCCGGCAACCAGTTCGGTGTCACCGGACAGGAAGTACAGAAGGCGCTCCAGATTGGAGGACACCAGAATATCCATAGAGGGAGAATCGGTCTTATGCAGGGGGCGGCGGCGGTCATAAGTGCCGGTCTGAATAAAGTCCGTCAGCACGTTGTTGGCATTGGAAGCGCAGACCAAAGTGCCTACGGGCAGGCCCAACTTCTTGGCCAGCCAGCCGGCCAGAATGTCGCCGAAATTGCCGGTGGGAACACAGAAATTCACCTTGTCACCCACCTGAATCTGACGCCGGCGGAGCAGGTCTGCGTAGGCCTTAAAGTAGTATGTAACCTGAGGTGCCAGACGGCCGATATTGATGGAGTTTGCGGTGGAAAGGCGCAGACGGTTGCCGGCAGGTAATCTGCCGTTTTCGGCAGATGCGAAGATGTTCTTCACGCCGGTCTGTGCGTCGTCAAAGTTACCCTTGACCGCGCAGACGGCCACATTGTTACCCTCTTGGGTCACCATCTGAGCCCGCTGCACGGCAGAAACACCGCCATCGGGATAAAATACGCAGATTTTTACACCGGGCACATCTGCAAAGCCGGCCAAAGCCGCCTTGCCGGTGTCGCCGGAGGTAGCGGTCAGGATCAAAATGTCCTCTTCCATACCCTTCTCACGCTTGGCGGCGGTGAGCAGCTGGGGCAGCATACACAGCGCCACATCCTTGAAGGCGGAGGTAGGGCCACGGAACAGCTCCAGAACTGTAAACTTACCGGTATCCACAGTGGGTGTCAGCTCCTCGGTCTGGAACTTGCCCACATAAGCCTGCTTCACCAGCTGACCCATATTGGGAATGTCCGGCAAAAGCGCGCCGATGATGCGCTGGGCCATCTGCATGGTGTCCTCCTGCAGGCAGGCGGCCACATCGATCTGAGGCAGGCTTTCGGGTACATATAAACCGCCGTCGGGCGCAAGGCCGGACAGGACAGCCTGCGCGCTGTCCACAGCGGATTTGTCGCTTCTTGTAGAATGGTATAACATAGTGTCCTCCTTTTGCTTCTGACCCCTTTTTATTTTCAACTATCTGCACAAAAACGGCGCAAATACTGATTGCATACTTAGGTTTAAGAAACAATTGCATTTAAGTAAGGTATATGATATACTGTTTTATGAGAAAATGCAAGCATTTTCACTTGGTGGGTGCTTGTTTGTAAGACAGATACAGGAGGAAGAGAGAATGCGTATTGGTCTGCTTGGTTTTGGTGTGGTTGGCAGAGGTGTTTATGAACTGACTCAGCCCCGCAGCGATATGAGCGTGGCAAAGGTGGTATGTCTGGAGGATGTGACCCTGCCCGATGCCGAAGTAACTAAGAATTTTCAGGATGTGATCACCGACGATTCCATCGACACCATCGTGGAAGCTATGGGCGGTCTGCACCCTGCTTATGAGTTTGTAAAGGCCGCTATCGAGGCCGGCAAGAATATTGTGACCTCCAACAAGGCTTTGGTTTGCACCTTCTATGACGAGCTGATCCCCCTTGCTAAGGAAAAGGGTGTCTGCTTCCGTTGCACCGCAGCCGTTGGCGGCGGCATCGGCTGGCTCAGCGAGCTGGAGCGCGCCCGTCGTATGCAGACCATAGAGCGTGTGGGCGGCATTATGAACGGCACCTGTAACTACATTCTGGACTCTATGACCCGTCTGGGTCTTACCTACGCTGACGCACTGTCTCAGGCACAGGCTCTGGGCTATGCTGAGGCTAACCCCACCACCGATGTGGAAGGCATCGACACCTGGCACAAGGTGATTTTGTCCTCCAACATCGCATTCGGTGTCAGCCTGGAGCACGACTCCGTTCCCGTGGCCGGCATCAGCCAGATCAAGGCTGCCGACATTGAGAACTTCACCTCTCACGGCTTGGTTTGTAAGCTGATCTCCACCGGCAAGTGCAAGGACGGCAAGGTAAGCGCTTATGTGCAGCCCACCTTGGTCAAGGTCGGCCAGCCGGAATCCGCCGTGCCTGCCAACTATAACCTGATCACCTTTGTTGGCTCTGCTTCTGACCGTATGAGTTTCTACGGACAGGGCGCAGGCCGTTACCCTACTGCATACAATGTGGTACAGGATTGCGCCGATGTGCTTTTGGGCCGCGGCTTCTACAGCCCCTACGGTGAAAAGGTCGCCGCCAAGAACACCGACACCCTCTGCTACTATGTCAGCGGCGTGAATGATGCTTGGCTGCAGGAAAACACCGCTGAAACCTGGGGCGACGCAGTCATCACGGGGCCCGTCTCCGTGGAAGCTATCCACGCTTGGCGTAAGAACAATCCCGGCGCCTTCATTGCTGCCTTTGCAGAAGGCTAATTCATCCCGAAAGGACGAAATTTTATGCTGAAAGTAACCAAATTCGGCGGCTCCTCCATGGCAGACGCCGGTCAATACAAAAAGGTTCGCGACATTCTGATGGCGGATAAAGAGCGCCGTGTGGTGGTTGTTTCCGCTGCAGGCAAACGCCACAGCAAGGATCACAAGATCACCGACCTGCTTTACCTGTGCCACGCTCACACCCAGTACGGTGTTGCCTGCGACCCCGTGTTTGAGATGATCACCTCCCGTTATTTGGAAATCCGGGAGACCTTGGGCATTACTTTGGACTTGGAGACCGACTTTGCAGAGCTGAAAAAGCGTCTGGATGCCAAGGAGGTATCTCAGGACGAAATGGCCAGCCGCGGTGAGTACTACTCCGCCAAGCTGATGGCCGCTTACTTAGGCTTCGAGTTCATTGATGCCACCGAGTGGGTATTCTTTAACATCGACGGCACTGTGGACACCGAAAAGTCCTATGCCGCCCTCGCCTCCAAGGCCAAGGGCAAGTGCGTTGTCACCCCCGGCTTCTACGGCGTTATGCCCGACGGCAGCATCCGCACCTTCTCCCGGGGCGGCAGTGACATCACCGGCTCTTTGGCCGCCGCCGCGCTGGATGCAGATGTGTACGAAAACTGGACTGATGTTTCCGGCATTTTGATGGCCGACCCCCGGATCGTAGAAAATCCCCATCCCATCAGCGAGATCACCTATGAAGAACTGCGCGAAATGGCTTACGCCGGCGCAAATGTGCTTCACGAGGGCGCTATTTTCCCCGTTCGCAAAAAGAACATCCCCTTAAACATTCGCAACACCAACGCACCCGAGGATGCAGGCACTATGATCTGCCAGACCTTTGAGGCCGAGGCTGATCCCAACAGAATCATCACCGGCATCGCCGGCAAGAAGGACTACTCCATCATCACCATCTTTAAGCGCGGCCTTACCAATCAGGTAGGCATCCTGCGCCGGATTCTTTCCATTCTGGAAAAGCACGGTGTTTCCGTGGAGTTCGTTCCCAACGGTATGGACAATGTTTCTCTGGCCATTCCTACCGCAAAACTTGCTCCCCATCTGTATGCCATCCTTGCTGACATTCAGCAGGAAATCGCACCCGATAATATCACCGTACACGACCAGCTGGCCATTGTTACCGCCGTGGGTCACCAGATGAAGTTCCGTCCCGGTGTTTCCGGTAAGATCTTTGCCGCGCTGGGTCAGGCAGGTATCAATATCCGTATGATCAACCAGGGCCCTGACGAACTGAACATCTTCTTCGGTGTTGAAAACAAGGACTTTGCCGAAGCAATCCGTGTCCTGTATAATAGTTTTATTAAGTAATTTGGAGGTTATCCTATGAAAACTTATACCGTAGCCATTCTGGGCGCCACCGGCGCCGTTGGCCGTGAAATGATGAATATTCTGGAAGAGCGCAACTTCCCCGTTGGCAAGCTGATCCCTCTGGCCAGCGCACGCAGCGCAGGCAAGAGCCTTAAGTTTAAGGGTGAGGATGTTACCATCGGGCTGGCTTGCGACGAGGCCTTCGAGGGTGTGGACATCGTTCTGGGCGCAGCTGAGAACGACATCGCAAAGCGCTTCGCTCCTGCTATCGTGAAGGCCGGCGCTGTGTTTGTGGATAACTCCTCCGCATTCCGTCTGTGCGACGATGTGCCTCTGATCGTTCCCGAGGTCAACCCCGAGGATGTGAAGAACCATAAGGGCATCATCTCCAACCCCAACTGCTCCACCATCATCACCATGACCGCAGTGAATGCGCTGAACTCCATCGCTCCCATCCGCACCATGACCACCTCCACCTATCAGGCCGTTTCCGGCGCAGGCGCAGAGGGTCCCGTGGAGCTGATGAACGAGGTCGAGGCTCTGTACAAGGGCGAGACTTACGAACCCAAGGTCTTCTCTCACCAGGTCGCCTACAACCTGATTCCCCAGATCGGCGGTGAGCAGTTTGAAGGCTACACCAGCGAAGAGATGAAGATGCAGAATGAGGGCCGCAAGATCATGCCCCTGCCCGACCTGAAGGTCTCCTGCACCTGCGTCCGTGTGCCTGTTGTCCGCAGCCACTCCATTTCCGTGTCCTGCCACTTTGATGTTCCCGTTACCGTGGAGCAGGTCCGTGAGGCCATTGCCAAAGCCCCCGGTTGTAAACTGGTGGACGATCTGGCCAATAAGCAGTATCCTATGCCTCTGGAAACCAGCGGTCAGGACATCGTGTATGTTGGCCGTATCCGTCCCGACCTGACCGATGATTGCGGCATCTGCCTGTGGTGCTGCGGCGACCAGGTGAGAAAGGGTGCCGCCACCAACTGCGTGCAGATCGCAGAGCTGCTCATTCAGGAATAAATATCTTCCACTGCCGGGGCTTTCCAGTCC
>JAZOSY010000161.1:0-4311 GCA_045657385.1 Faecousia sp.
TACCAACGGAGTCCAGATCGTAAACGGGCTTTGCATCGCGGCAGTCACCAACTACGGGGTGGTCGCCGGTCAGGGCCAGCATGGTGTCGATGCCAAAGGCAGCGGCAGCCAGAGCGCCGCCCAACAGAGCCATACGGTTACGGTCACGGCCGGTCATCTGCAGAATGGGCTCAACGCCTGCCTGCTTCAGCTTGATGCACAGACCCAGGCCGGTGGCCTTCAGGCTGGCGGACTGCATATCGGTAACGTTAACACCGTGAACTTTGCCCTTGAGCAGTTCAGCGGCTTCCATTTGCTCAGTGAAATCATAACCCTTAGGAGGGGCCATTTCTGCGGTAATACCAAACTTACCGGCTTCCAATACATCTTTTAACATGCTCATTTCTTATTTCCCCCTCAGGCTGATAGTTCTGGGATAGGCGAAATCGCCGTGACCCTTGTCCTCGCGACGCTTGGACAGCTTGTCCAGCTGGCCGGTAGCCTCCAGACGCTCGTAGATCTTGATCCAGGCGCAGGGGTTCTCGGGATTGACCTCGCACTTGCCGTTCTTCTGACCGCCGCAGGGGCCGTTGACAAGGCTCTTGGCGCACTGGGTGATGGGGCAAATAGCGCCGGTCTGACCCAGCACGCACTCACCGCAGAAGCGGCAGGCTTCTTCCCAAACACCGAACTTAACAGCTTCGCCTAAGTACATAGTGTTGTTGGAGGGGTAAACGGGCTTGTTGTTTGCGTTCTTAGCAACGCACTGCACGCCGTCACCGCAGGACATGCAGATCACGCAGTCGGGGTTAGCAGCGTTGATGGGCTTCATCTTGGACTTAACGCCCAGATTCATGCAGCAGTAGTCGGCGATGGTGGTGGCGACGACCTTCTTGCCGGCACCTTCCAGAACCTTGGTCAGCTCAGCGATCTGAGCTTCGCCGCCGGTCTGGCAAGCGGTAGCGCAGCTGCCGCAGCCAACGATGGCAACGGTCTTTGCATCAGCGACCAGCGCCATGACTTCTTCAACAGGCTTTTTTTGTGTAATAATCATGTTGCAAACTCTCCTTTAGTTTTCTGACAGGTATTTGTCAGTTTGATGGCAAATACCATCGCATATCACCCTACATTATAACGCATTTGCCCGAAAAATCAACAGCAAATGCAAAGATTCGCGGTCTAATTAGGCTTCTTCATCCTGCCAAACAGGTTGCTCTTTGCCGGCGTAGCGTTTTTTGAATATTTTCCGCCGGAATAAATACATCGTATAAGCGATGAACAGTACAAAGAAAATGCCGCAGGCGATGCAGGCGTGGGTGAACGACCGCACAGCAAAATTCAGAAGCAGCAATAGCGGAGCAATCATAACCATCGCCGGGAAGGTGGACAGAATGTACAGGCTGGAGGTGGGGGTTCTCAAACCCGGGTCGATTTCCTTCATGAGAATCATACCGTTGGAGGCGGTGCCGGTGAGTGTGCCGAAGCTCATCAGGAAGAACTCATGGACAAAGCCCTTGAAGCACTCCTTGGCTGCCAGCAGAATGTACACATAGGTGATAATGGCGCCCACAACGCTGAGGATAATGATGGGCAGAATGTAATTTTTGATGTCATTGATCTCAATGGCGGCCACACCGGCCACGATCATCAGGTCAAAGGCGAAGCCGGAAACCCGGTCCATCTGGTAGTTGTTGATGTAGTTGCGGGTCATCAGTTTTTTCTTCTTCAGAATCTTCACAACGGCCTTGATGCCCATAGCTGCCAAAGATGCCCACAGGAAATTAAAGCCCCAGGCGATGGAGTTGGTAAAGTCGGAAAGGGCGCCCAGCAGGCACATAAAGCCGAAG
This sequence comes from Faecousia sp., assembly GCA_045657385.1. Classification (GTDB taxonomy): domain Bacteria; phylum Bacillota; class Clostridia; order Oscillospirales; family Oscillospiraceae; genus Faecousia. Next base: position 1,827 of record JAZOSY010000161.1, read on the forward strand.
GACAGCGCATAAGCCAGCGCCACAAAGCCCATCTGCATGGAGAATTTGTCCACAGACTCGCTGTCGGGGATCTCGTTGCCGCAGGGGTTGGTCAGGTCGACAAATTCCTTTTCATTTCGAGTAGGACGGATTTTCAGCGTGCCGCGCTTTTTGAAGATGTTGATGTACATCACACCGAAGATGGAGGCAACCACAAAACCGATAGATGCCAGAGAAAGACCAAAGCTGCCCTTGCCGGCAAACTGCGCGGCAGCGGTGTTGGTAAAGTTAATGTCCCAAGTAAGGGCATTGCCGGGACCCTGACCGTAGGCCAAGGGCAAAATCAATCCGCTGATATAGGACATCACCTTGTCGCTGTGCCGAGTCAGCAGGAACATAATAATGGTGATACCCAGACCCACAAAGGCCTGCAGCATATAAGTGCCGCCCTGCAGAGCACCGAATTCCACCACTTGCGCGGGGTTGGTCTTCATAGTGGTCTTTTCTGTTTTCAGCGACATTGCCGCGAAGCCCAAGGCAAGGCAGTGGTATGTAAACACCTGCATCATTTGCTTATCCACCAGTTCAAAGCCAAAGGCTTTGCAAACCATATTGACGATCAGCAAAAGCAAGCCGCCTAAAAGGGCGGAGGGCACAAGGATCTTCTCAAAAAAGCGGATTTTTCTGCGCAAAATATTGCCCAGCATCAAAAATAGCAGGACAAGGCCTAACTGGGTCATAAACGACCATACGGGGCCGAAGTTGGCCAAGGTAAAATCCCAACTCAAAACTTCTGTATTCATAGCTTGCCTCCTTTGGGGGTTGGATACAAACATTATACGGGCAGGCTGGTTTTTTGTCAATAAAAGGTGTGGTATATACTTGCAATTCCAAATGCGCCGCTATATAATGGGAAAAGATTCCACAAAAAATAGGAGCGTAAAAGAGAATGGAAGATATTCGTGAAATCCTGCAGGTGAATATCCAGTCCCCCTATTGGGACGAGGCCTATGAAATGGCCTTGGCCGAGCCGGAGGTTCCCTGCTGGCTCGACAGCGCATTTTTGACCAAAATGCAGGAGGAAGATGGCTTCCTTACGAATGTCTATGACGGCATGGCCAAGGCTGCCGATGCCCTTCTGCAGGTAAAAGAGCTGGTGCTTTTGGCCAAAGTGATCAAAAACATTATGGCCTATAAAAACCCCAATCCCACCGGCTTCCACAACACATACATCGTCCGCAAGTCTGCAGAGGCCTTCACCGCCTTCGAGCTGCCGAAGGCACCGGAGGGTGCAGATCCGCTGCCCTATAAGACTTTGTGCGTGTTTCCCTTCGTAGCTCACCTGATCCAGTGGATTGAGCATATGCAGAGCCGCGGCGTGGATGCGGATGTGATCCGTGCTACCACCAACTACTGGTGCGGTGCAGTTGTGGGCAGCACAGCCGTGCCGGTGACGGAGAAAAACTTTATGAATTACCCGGCTACCATTTACCGGGATGAGTGTTTTATCGAAAATATGCGCTTCCAGTTGTGCCCTCAGTACGCGTATAAAATTCGCGTTTTTGCCAATGAGAAGAACGAATTGGTGGTTATGCCCGACGAGGTTAAGATGCACCGTTGCGGCCATGGCTGGGGCTACTGGGGTCTTACCGATGAAGAGGGTTCTTACTATGCCAAGGTCACCGAGGACGAAACCCACTACGAGGGTTACCCGGTCAATCAGGAGACCTACCTGACCGAGCCGAATACCATTCGCCTTTCCAAGAAGGAGTGGCGGCAGGTCTATCAGGCCGGCAATGACCTTGTGCGTATCCATCTGGCAGGCAGCGCCAACTTCAGAAGAGACCTTTGCGAGAAGGCCATCAACCGAGCAAAAGAATTGTTCGCCCGTTGCTTCCCTGAGTATGACTTCCGGGGTATCACTGCATACTCCTGGTTTATGGGCCCGGAACTGAGCGCTGTGCTGAAGCCGGAGAGCAATCTCTGCCAGTTCCGCCAGATGTTCCATATGTTCCCCAGCGTGGCCGGCCCGAGAGATGCACTCTACTATATTTACGGCATCGAGGGCATAGAACCTTGGGATGTGGATATTGACGCACTTCCGGAGGATAATTCCATGCGCCGGGGCGTGAAGGAATTGATGAAAAAGGGCATCTTCCCCCGTAACCACGGTGGATTCATTCTGTTTAAGTAAATAAAAAAGACGACTCGCAAGAGTCGTCTTTTTTTGTTTATCCAATTCCCAAAAGTTCCAAAACCACTTTGACTGCCAGCAGAACGATCACCAGCAATATCACCGGGCGGACGATTTTCGAGCCGTTTTTTAAGGCCAAGCCTGCGCCCAGGTACTGGCCGGCGGTGGCAAAGACCGCGGAAATAAGTCCCAAGGGGATCAGCACCTTTCCGGCCATCAGGGAGGTGGCCAGCGCACCGATGTTGGAGGACAGATTCACCAGCTTCACATTGCCGGAGGCGGTTCGCACATCAATCTTGGCAAGGTAGCAGA
>JAZOSY010000162.1:0-5125 GCA_045657385.1 Faecousia sp.
GCATAGCAGCCGTGGGTGTTACACAGGTTCAATGTGTAAGCATAGGGGCTGCCTCTGCGGATACGCAGGCCGACCTCTGCAAATACTTCCCAAGGAGCAGGAACGATGGCAACGGGACCCAAAGTTACAATGCTCTGCTCGAAGTTAAAATGGGTCTTCAGGGGCTTGCCGGATTCATACTCGGCCAGCACCTTGCTCCAATGGATATGGTCATTCACATCGAAGAAACGCTTCTCGGCATAAATCTGCTCCAGAGTGCCCAGCCTTGCCAGCTCCTCTTCTGCCTTTTCCTTGGGTGCAAGAGGCTCGTAGGGAATGGTGATGGTGTCGTGGAGCACCTTGACAGGCACTTCACGCCACTCCTTGATGCCGCTCCAGGCGCGCACAGCATCGATACCGGCGCGGCCGCCGATCCGCAAAGCGGTTGCATAGCTCTGGGTAGTGCCGCCGTTGGGGGTCTTGGGGCCCTGGTCGCCCTCAAAGCCCTGGAAGAATGCGGAGATACCGCCGGACTCCAGGTCCAACATATCCACCATCACGCCGTACCAGTCACGGGTGATTTCCGGGTTTGCGGCAGATGCTGTGCCGTGGCAGGCATAGTGAATCAGGTTGGCGATGCACTTGCCCTCCATATCCTTGAAGGACAAAACGGTCATCTTGGGATCACGGGGGCCCCAGGGGTTCTGACCCAGGCCGATCTTGCCGTCTTCCTTCAGTTCACGGCGGTTGATGCCCACGTCACTGTCGGTCTCGCCGATACCCATCAAAGCGGGACGGCAGGTAGCGGCGGCATCACCAGATGCCTTCACCACACCGGGGATCAGGATATTCTTAATGTAGTCCACATCTACCTTGCCCCAGCCGGAACTGTAACTGCAGTTGGGTGCAGAATGGGTGTGGGTCACATTGATGATTACATTTTCAGGCTTCACACCGGCGGCTTCACCGGCCAGGACGCGCAGATGGGCGGCCAGTTCCGGGTGGGTGGATGCGATGTCGCAGGTGATGAGCAATGCGCTTTCCTCGTTGGATACCACTTTGATCGCGGTAGTGGCCAAGGGGTCACCCACAGCCTGTGCAGGTCTGCCGGGGGCATAGCCATAGAGAATTGCGCCGATAGGGGGAGTGATGTCGGCCTTACCGGCACCGCACTGGAATGCGTAGTTAGACATTTTCTTTACCTCCTAAATAGATTCCTTTGCAGGAACAGTTGTCAGGTTATTCATACCACAAACAGCAGATAAATGCAAGAACAATCCTGCAAAAATCTGCGTATTTTGTTGCGATTTTTGCACTTTTCTGCTATGATAAAAGAAAAATGAAAGGCAAGACCCATATGAGAACAAAAAAACGCGTGCAGGACTCCCTGACCGAGCAGCAATATCTGATCCGTCCCACCCACATCAACCACTACGGCCGTCTCTTCGGCGGCGAGCTTTTAAAGTGGATCGATGAGCTGGCCGGCATCGTGGCCATCCGCCACTCCGGCTGCACCATCACCACCGCCGCCATCGACAATCTGCAGTTCAAGGCCCCTGCACACGAGGGCGATCTGATCGTGCTGCGAGGTATGGTCACCTATGTGGGCCGCTCCTCTATGGAGGTTCGGGTGGACACCTACAGAGAAGAAATCGACGGCTCCCGGCTGCTTGTCAACCGGGCCTACATCGATATTGTCGCTATCGACAGCGAGGGCGTTCCCGTGGAGGTGCCGGAGCTGATTTTGGAAACGGAAGAGCAGCAGCTGGAGTACGCCGCCGCCCAAAAGCGGAAGGCCTTACGCAAGCAGCGCCGGCAGGAAACTTTCTGATTTTATTTGCATATTTTTCGCATCTTGGCAAACACTACCTGTGAACACAAAAACAGGAGGTTTTCCAAGATGCGAATTCGTTTTTTGAGCTTGATCCTGGCGCTCTGCCTGGCGCTGGGTCTTTCTATTGGTGCGGCCGCCACGGAAGTGGACTGCGACGCAGCATATTGTTTTACCGGACAGGAGTTTTCTGCCGAAGAAGAGCCCCTCACGGGCATTTGTATCACCGGCCTGCCGGAGGCTTCCTCCGGCACGGTACTTCTGGGCAACCGCGTGTTGCGAGCCGGTGACATTCTCACGAGAGACCAGCTGGCCCAGATGACTTTCCGTCCTCTGCGCACCGAAGAAGATGCCCAGGCAGTCATCAGCTATCTGCCCATCTATGCAAATCGGGTGGAGCAGACCGCCACAATGGCCATCGCCATTCGAGGCAAGGAGGACAAGCAGCCCGTTGCCCAGGATTTTTCTATTGAAACCTACAAAAATCTGCCCAATGACGGAGTCTTAAAAGCCACTGACCCTGAGGGACAGGCGCTCATCTATACCGTAGTCCGTGGCCCGAAACGTGGCACACTGGATATGAAAACTGACGGCACATTTGTCTACACCCCCAAGAAGAATAAGGTGGGTATCGACTCCTTCACCTACACTGCCACCGACCCGGCCGGAAATGTGTCCCGTGAGGCAACCGTTACCATTCAGATTCTCAAGCCCACCGACGCCAGACAATACACCGATACGGTGGGTCATGCTGACAGATTTGAAGCAGAGTGGTTGCGGAACACCGGCCTATTCGTAGGTGAACAGGTAGGCGGCAATGCCTGCTTCTGCCCGGAAAAGACGATGAGTCGCGCTGAATTTTTGGCTATGGTAGTCAAGGTACTGGATATTCCTACGGAAAATATCGATGAGACCCAGCTGCCTGTCAACGCGCCCCAATGGTTGAAACCCTATCTCGCCGCCGCTCAGCGCAGCGGTCTGATGGCAGATTTGGAAACCATCTCCGACTATTACGGCGCAATTACCGGCGCGGAAGTAGCGGTGATTTTGCAAAACGCCTTGGATCTAACCGTCAGCAGCGCCGCCTTGGAGACGGTATCCACAGAGGATATTCCCACTTGGGCAGCCGCAAGCATCGCAGTAATGTCCGAAAACGGCATTGCCCTGCAGGCCGGCGCGCCTTTGACCAGAGCAGACGCGGCGCGAACGCTCTATCGGGTAAGTCAGATCTCTCCCGATGCCCCCGGTATGGCCGTTTTCCGTATGCAGCAATAAACAAACCCTCCGCAGGAATCGCCCTGCGGAGGGTTCTTATTGGGAATCGGCGTTGTTTTGGCTTTCGTTAAGTGGATTTACAAAATTTTCAATGAAAATACGCAAATTCCTCTTGCTTTTTCTCCGTTTGTCTGCTATGATACTGCTGTTAGCACTCAAGAGCAAAGAGTGCTAACAAAAATCTGTAGATACATGCAGCACACCTGCAATCTAAATACTACTCGTACAGGAGGCTTTTTTATGAAACTCAAACCCATGGCAGACAACATTCTGCTCAAAGCCGCTGAGGCACAGGAGACCACCGCTTCCGGCATTATTCTGGCAACCGCCACCAAGGAAAAGTCCGGCATTTTTGAAGTCGTATCCGTAGGCCCCGGCACCAAGGATGTAACCATGACCATCAAGGCCGGTGACAAGGTCGTTGTGGGCAACTTCGCAGGCAACGACATTAAGCTGGACGGCGAAGATTACAAGTTCGTCAAGCAGGATGACATTCTGGCAGTTGTAACCGATTGATTTTAGGAGGCAAGTAAAATGGCAAAGTTGATTGTATACGGCGAAGAAGCCCGTAAGAAATTGCAGAGCGGCATCGACCAGCTGGCCGATACCGTTAAGGTCACCATCGGCCCCAAGGGCCGCAATGTTGTGCTGGGCAAGAAGTTCGGCGCTCCCCTGGTCACCAACGACGGCGTGACCATCGCTAAGGAAGTAGAGCTGGAAGACCCCTTTGAGAACATGGGCGCTCAGCTGATTCGCGAAGTGGCTACCAAGACCAACGACATCGCCGGTGACGGCACCACCACCGCTACCGTTCTGGCTCAGGCCATCACCCGTGAGGGTCTGAAGAACCTGTCCGCCGGCGCTAACCCCATGGTTATGCGCAAGGGCATTGAGAAGGCTGTTGAAGTGGCTGTGGCCGCTATCAAGGAGCATTCCGTTCCCGTAAACGGCTCTGCTGACATCGCAAGAGTCGGCACCGTTTCTTCCGGTGACGAGTCCATCGGCGCGCTGATCGCCGCGGCTATGGATAAGGTCGGCACCGAGGGCGTTATCACCATCGAGGAGTCCAAGACCGCTGAGACCGGTCTGGATGTTGTTGAGGGTATGCAGTTCGACCGTGGCTACATCTCCCCCTACATGGTCACCGACACCGACAAGATGGAAGCTATTTTGGACGATGCTTACCTGCTGATCACCGACAAGAAGATCACCTCCATTCAGGAGATCCTGCCCATTCTGGAGCCTGTTGTTAAGGCCGGCAAGAAGCTGATGATCATTGCTGAGGATGTGGAAGGCGACGCTCTGGCTACCCTGCTGGTGAACCGCCTGCGCGGCAACTTCAATGTTGTCTGCGTCAAGGCTCCCGGCTTCGGCGACCGCCGCAAGGAAATGCTGCAGGACATCGCGATCCTGACCAACGGCACCGTGATCTCCAGCCAGCTGAATATGGAGCTGACCGAGACCCAGCTGACCGATCTGGGTCACTGCCGTCAGCTGGTAGTCACCAAGGACTCCACCACCATCGTAGACGGTGACGGCTCTAATGATGCTATCAAGGCTCGCGCACAGCAGATCCGCGCTTCCATCGCTACCACCACCTCCGACTACGACCGTGAAAAGCTGCAGGAGCGTCTGGCAAAGCTGTCCGGCGGTGTTGCCGTTATCAAGGTCGGCGCACAGACTGAGGTTGCTATGAAGGAAAAGAAGCTGCGCGTTGAGGATGCTCTGAACGCAACCCGCGCCGCTGTGGAAGAAGGCATCGTGGCCGGCGGCGGTACCGCTCAGGTCAACGCCATCGCAGCTGTTGAGAAGCTGATCGCAAAGCTTACCGGCGACGAGAAGACCGGCGCAAAGATCATTGCCACCGCTCTGCAGGCACCTGTCCGTCAGATCGCACAGAACGCCGGTGTTGACGGCAGCGTGGTCTACGAGAAGATCAAGAACTCCAAGAAGATCGGCTACGGCTACAACGCCTACACCGAGACCTATATGGATATGATCGAAAACGGCATCGTTGACCCCACTAAGGTCACCCGTTCC
>JAZOSY010000163.1:0-15432 GCA_045657385.1 Faecousia sp.
GGGGTCAGACCCATAGTGGTATCCTGGCACTTGCCGTCCTTAACAGCGGACATGGAAGAACCGTTGCCCAGGTGGCAGTTGACCATCTTGAACTCCTTCTTGCCAACCAGCTCAGCGGTACGCTTGGCAACATACTTGTGAGAAGTGCCGTGGAAGCCGTAGCGGCGGATGGAGTCGTTCTCGTAGTACTCGGTGGGGATTGCGTAACGGTATGCCTTAGCGGGCATAGTCATATGGAAGGCGGTGTCGAACACAGCAACCTGAGGAGTGGTGGGCATAACAGCCTGGCAAGCGCGGATACCCATCAGGTTAGCAGGGTTGTGCAGGGGGCCCAGAGGGATGCACTTCTCGATAGCCTTGATAACTTCGTCATTGATGATGCAGGAATCGAAGAATTCCATACCGCCGTGCAGAACACGGTGGCCAACTGCGTCGATCTCGGAAACGCTCTTGATAACGCCGTGCTCAGCATCCTGCAGGATCTCCAGAGTAGCTGCAATCGCCTCAGAGTGAGTGGGCATAGGAATGTCCTTAACGACCTTATTTTCGCCGACCTTGTGGTTCAGACGGCCGTCGATGCCGATACGCTCGCACAGGCCCTTGGCGGAAACCACACCGGTATCGGGATCCATCAGCTGATACTTCAGGCTGGAGGAACCGGCATTGATAATCAGAATGTTCATGAGATTTGCCTCCTAAAATAAATAATGATTTTCTTTTTTGCAAGTATGTGGTAATATAACCATAGATAAACTTATTATATAATACATTTACAAATATCTCAAGTCCGAAAACGGATATTTTTCATAAAAGGAGGGATATTTTGGACATCACCGGCATCATTTGCGAATATAACCCCTTCCATTGGGGACATCAAAAGCAAATACAGCACATCAGAGCCGCAAAACCGGACAGTGGTATTGTTTGCCTGATGAGTGGAAATTATGTGCAGCGCGGTGCGCCGGCCATTATAGACAAGTCCATACGGGCTCAGGCTGCGGTGGAGTGCGGCGCGGATTTGGTTCTGGAACTGCCGGTTACTGCTTCCCTTTCTTCTGCTGAGGGCTTTGCGCAAGAGGGCGTTCGGATTTTGGGTGACTTTTGCAGCGCTTTGAGTTTTGGTGCAGAGACCGCTGACACCGAAACGCTGCTTACCACCGCAAAGGCGCTGCTGAGCAACGAATTTCCGGAAGCGTTGCACCGGGAGTTGGATAAGGGTCTGTCCTTCCCTGCCGCCCGTCAGGCCGCACTGCAGGCTATGGGGTTGGAAGGTGATACATTGCGTCTTCCCAACGACATTTTGGCAACAGAATACTGCAAGGCCATTGTGCAGCAAGGCGTGGCAATGATGCCTATGCCTATGCTCCGGGAGGGTAGTTATCACGACACGCAGGCTGACCGACAGAACCCCTCTGCTACTGCCGTGCGAGAACTGATGCTGCAGAAAAAGCCCTATGCTGCGTACATTCCGGAAAAAGCCAAACACATTTTTGCCGATACAGTCTTACACGCCACCAACGCCGGTGAACAGGCCATTCTCTATCGGCTGCGCACTATGACGGACGAAGAATTCGAAGCCCTTCCGTATGGCAGCGAGGGTCTTTGGCGGAAGCTGATGCATAACGCAAGAACACACACTACCTTGGAAGAGATCTTGACCGCCACCAAATCAAAGCGTTACACACGCACCCGTTTGGACAGAATGGTGATGTGTGCCTTTTTGGGTATTACCGCTGCGGACATCGCCGCTCCTGCCCCCTATGCTCGCGTGCTGGCTTTCAACAGCATAGGTCGGGAAATTTTAAAAACCGCACGGCAAGCCGGGCTATTCCCCAATGTCGGCGAGAACATTGACCACCCCTATCAAAAATTAGAGGAACGGGTCGGACGGCTCTACAGCTCGTTCGCTCTTCGCGGTAACGAAGCGCCCTTTGACGAAGGCGACCGCAGAATTTTCTATAAAGCCGATTAAAAAAACGGGTACCCGATGGGTACCCGTTCTTTATTTGATTTCCCAAAGCTTGATTTGGCTGGATTTTTCATACAGCCGCAGATAGCTGTCATAGCGGGACTTCTCCAATGCACCGCTTTCCACCGCCTGCCGCACTGCGCAGCCAGGCTCTGATCGGTGAGAGCAATCGTGAAACTGGCAGTTACCCAAATGCGCGGCAAAGTCCGGGAATGCGTACTGCAGATTTTCTTTCAGGATCACGTCCATCTGCTCCGTGTCGAAGGAGGCGAAGCCCGGCGTATCCGCCACATAGGTATTACCGCCTAAGTCGTACAACTCCACATGCCGCGTAGTATGACGACCGCGGCCCAACTTTTCCGACACCTCACCGGTAGCCAGCTGCAGCTGGGGCATCAGAGCATTGAGCATACTGCTTTTACCTACGCCGGTGTTGCCGGTAAAGGCGGTGAATTTACCTGTGATCAGCTGCCGCAATTCCTCAACACCCTCACCTGTTACGGCGCTGGCCTGAATCACAGGGAAGCCTGCGTTACGGTAGATCTTCGTCAGATCCGCTGCAGGATCCAAGTCGCATTTATTGATGCAGATATGCACCGCGACTCCCTGGTCACCGGCAATGGCTGCAACCCGATCGATCAAAAACGGTTCTGTGACGGGATTGACATTGGATGCAAAAACCACAAGCGCATCCATATTTGCCACCGCAGGGCGGACAAAACGATTCCGACGGGGCAGGATCCTCTCGATCATACCCTTGCCCTGTTCCACGGTTATTTCCACCAAGTCACCGGTAAGGGGTATATCCGGTCCGCGCCGCAAACTGCCTCTGCCACGGCAGGTGATGCGGCCATCTTCTGTCTGCACATCGTAAAAGCCGCTGAGGGAGCGCAAGATTCGTCCGTTTAAACGATTTGCCATTCTAGTTCGTTTTCACCCCGTCTTTGTTGTAGTCTTGGTGAACACTTCGCTCACATCCCAGGCATATTTGCCGTTGATATAAACCTCGTATTTTACGGTGCCTATACCGGTTTGATCGCTTAATGTAATCGACTTTGTTCCTGGAGGAACCGAGTCGAAGTGAACAATCTTCTGATTTCGGAACACAGAAATATCGCACCAAATGTCCGCTGCAGAGTTCTTCAGGTCAATTACCACATCCTTGGTGATTTCTGTTTCACCATCAGGCCCCTTTGAGACGCGCAACACAATATCCTCGTGAACTTCGTATTCCTTACCCTTTTCGTGAGATTGTCCGATGACGGTATTTTCGTCCTCAAGACTAAATTCATAAGTAATCTTAGGCGGTTTAAAGCCCATAGAAGTCAACAGCTCCGATGCCTGGGTATGCTCCATACCAACCATATCGGGCATCACTTTTTTCTCCACGCCCTTGCTGACGCGAAGCGTAACCACCTGGCCGGTTTTCAGCCGTTCGCCGCTGGCAGGCTCTGTTTCTATAACTGTGCCGGCTTTGATATTAATATTATGGACTTCTTCAATTGCGATTTCCAGCGCCATATCCTGCAAACTCAACGTATTTCGTGCCTGTTCTTCCGTCTGATTTACAACATCGGGCATTGTAGCAAACTGCATTGTCTTACCTTCGCTAATCCACAAGGTAATGGTCTGGCCGTCTTTTAATATCGTTCCTTCTTTAGGTTCGGTATCTATAATATGTCCTTTTGCAACGTTATCGTCATTTTTCGGTTTCGGCACAATTTTCAAATTGAGATTTTGGGATTCCAGGAAGTCAACTGCCCATTCCTTAGATCGGTTCTTCAGGTCTGTCATCTTCACTTCGCGAGGACGGGAGCCTAAGCTGACCGTTACAACCACATCAGTTCCTTCCACAACATTACTGCCGGCGGCAGGTTTTTGTTTGTAAATAACACCTGCCTCAATCGAATCATGATAGTGTTCTTCTTTTCTGATTTTCAGTCCTTTATATTCCGGTATTTCCGCATATATCTGGCCGTACAAATCAGGAATGGTCACTAACTTTTCATCGGGGGTAAAGGCGCCCCTTAAGAAAAGCCACATAAAGATGCCAATTGCTAAAATTGCCACCACAGAACAAGATACAATCGCGATTGTTGTTACTTTGTTGTGTCTGATTTCTTGCTGACTTCTGTGCTGCTTGTTGCCGGGATCGCGATGTGGTGTTGTTCGAGCCGTAGTAGGTCTGGGTTGGGTCTGGGGTCTTTGCTGTGTCCGGGGTCTGGGCTGGGTCTGGGGCCGCGGAGCCGGCTCTTGCTTCGCACCGCTAGGCTGAGGATTTAACACCAGTGGCGGTTTCTGCATACGAAGCGCTTCATCCACAGAAAGGCCCGTATAATCAAACAGCATCGTGGGATCCTTGCGGAACTCATCCATATCGGCCAGCATTCTGGTTGCGGAGGGGTAGCGACCGGCAACACTGCGCGCCATCGCACGCATAATGATCTGCTCTAAGCCGCCGGGAATGTTGGGATTGAATACGGAGGGCATTGCTGCGCCACCGTTGATGTGCTGAATGGCAACAGATACGGGAGATTCGCCCTCATAAGGCGGACGGCCCGTCATCATTTCGTACATTACAACACCCAGAGAGTAGATGTCCGAACGGTTATCCACCCGGCCGCCCTTGGCTTGCTCAGGGGAAATGTAATGTACAGAGCCCAGTGCTTCTTTGGTCAGGGTATTGCCCTTGGAGATCAGACGGGCAATACCAAAGTCCATCACTTTGACAGAGCCGTTTTTCAGCACCATCACATTGTGGGGCTTAATGTCCCGGTGAACAATGCCCTTGCTGTGGGCATGCTCCAGTGCCTTGGCAATCTGCATGGCAAAGTGCAGGGTTTCCTTCCAGTTGAGGACACCCTTTTTCTTCATATACTGCTTTAAGGTAATACCCTCAATCAGTTCCATAACGATATAGTCCGCCATAACAGAGGTGGACACATCGTACACGGAAACAATGTTGGGGTGGCTGAGCATGGCAACAGCCTGACTTTCCGCGTGGAAACGACGGCGGAAGTCCTCATCGCCCAGGTTGTCGTCTTTCAAAATCTTAATGGCCACCAATCGGTTCAACCGATGGCAACGGGCCTTATAAACAACTGCCATACCGCCGGTACCGATCACTTCGAGGATCTCGTAGCGATTGTCAAGCAGTCGGCCTATGTATTTATCGTGATCCATTGTTACACTCCTTTCAAAGCATCAGACACGCACAAGCACGCTTGTGACATTGTCCGGTGCTCCCCGGTTTTTCGCGATTTCCAGCAAGCGCTCGCAGCACTGCTCATCGCCTTGGCCGTAGGCCACCTCGAAGAGAATCTCCTGATCGTCTACCAAGTTGGACAAGCCGTCCGTACACAGCAGGAAATGGTCGCCCCGCTGGGCATCTGTATGGAAAATATCGCAGGAAATCTGCGCTTCCGTACCGATGGCCCGGGTGATTAAGTTCTTGCCGGGATAGTGCCTGGCTCTTTCCTTGGACAGTTCGCCTCTGGAAATCATCATCTGCACCAGAGAATGGTCTTTGGTGATTTGGCTGATGCCATCGTTTCCGATTCGGTAGGCACGGCTGTCTCCAACATTTACCACGGTGGCCTTTTTGCCTTGAATCAGCAAGGCTACAAGGGTTGTGCCCATACCTTGAAATTCTTCAAATTGCTGGGCTTGGTCAAAAACGGTGAAGTTTGCCAGTTTTACCGCCGCTTCCAGCATTTGGGCCACTTTCTCTGCGGACATATCCGACTTCCAGGTTCGTTTCACTTCTTGAGTGAAAACTTCTGCTGCCAAGCTACTTGCCACATTGCCGGATTTTGCGCCACCCATGCCATCGCATACCACACACAGTAAGGTATTTCTGTTTAAGGATTCAATTTGGTAGGCGTCCTGATTTTTATCTCGGGTCAAACCGGGATCTGTCAATGCCCAATATCGCATAAGATCTCACTCCTTTCAAGTGTAATCAGTCGTTTTCTGTTTGCTTGGTATATTTCCTGCGAAGCTGGCCGCAGGAGGCATCAATATCGCTGCCCAAGGTGCGGCGGACGGTTGCGGTGACACCGCCGTCCTCCAGTATCTTCTGGAAGGCTGCTACCGCAGCTTTGGTGCTGGGTTTATAGGGACTTTCCTCCACGTGGTTCAAAGGAATCATATTCACGTGGGAGGGCAAACCCTTGAGGAGCGCCAGCAGTTGCTTTGCATGTTCCGGCGTGTCGTTGACGTCTTGGATCATCGCGTATTCAAAGTGAATGCGTCGGGAGGTTTTTTCATAATACCGACGGCAGGCCGGGAGCAGCTGCTCGATAGGATAAGCTTTGTTCACCGGCATAATCCGGTTGCGAATTTCGTTATTGGGGCCGTGCAAGGAGATGGCCAAGCTGATTTGCAGTTTCTTATCGCCCAGCTCGTCAATTTTCGGCACTAAACCGCAGGTGGACAGGCTGATATGGCGCATAGAAATGTTCATACCATCCGGGCTGTTTACCAGCTCCAAGAAGCGCAAGACATTCTCCATATTGTCCAGCGGCTCACCGATGCCCATCAGCACAATGTGGGACACCGGCAGGCCGGAATCCACCTGGGTAAACAGCACTTGGTCAATCATTTCAAAAGGCTCTAAGGGGCGCACCAGGCCGCCCAGCGTGGATGCGCAGAACGCGCAGCCCATACGGCAGCCAACCTCTGTGGAAATGCACACGGTATTGCCGTAATGATAGCGCATCAGCACCGTTTCCACGCAGTTGCCATCGGAAAGTTTCCAGAGGTATTTGATGGTGCCGTCTTTTTTGGAAACCTGCTTTCGCACCACCTCAGGGGCGCAAATGGGGTACTTACTTTCCAGCGTGTCTCGCAAGGCCTTGGGCAGATTGGTCATTTCCTCAAAGCTTCGCACACCTTTGTGCAGCCAGGAAAAGACCTGCTTGGCCCGGAAGGCCGGCTGCCCCAATTCTTTTAGTACCACACCGATTTCCGATATGGTCATAGATTTTAAATGGTTCATTGTTTTCTCCGCAAACGGCAGATGAAGAAGCCGTCTGTGTCATATTCCCCGGGCACCAAGGCCAGCATACCGCTTTCGTTTTTGGGAAAGGGCGCGTCAAGTGGCAGGGATTCGGTTGTAAAGTCCGGATGGGTTTGAAGGAACGCTTCCACCACATCCTCATTTTCGGGCTGCACCAAGGTGCAGGTAGAGTACAAAAGCAGGCCGCCGGGTTTTACATAACGGGAGACATTATTTAATATCTCCGTCTGCAGAGCCGGGAGCTCAGCCATTGCTTTTAAATCTTTGTAGCGGATGTCCGGTTTTTTGCGAATGATGCCCAAGCCGGAGCAAGGTACATCGGCAATTACCGTATCCATTTTTTCTTCCCATTGGAGTTCAAATTCTGTTGCGCTATGTAATTTGGCCGTGATCAAGTCAAAGCCAAGCCGGTCTGCGCCACGGGCGATCAGGTCGGTTTTATGCTCGTGAATGTCGCAGGAGGTGATGTTTCCCTGCCCCTCCATGGCAATGGCCGCGGCAAAGCTCTTGCCGCCGGGGGCGGCGCAGCAATCCAGCACAGTTTGGCCGGGTTTCAGTTCCGCGCACAGAACACTTAATCTTGCCGCTGGATCCTGCACATAGTACAGACCGTCCTTAAAGCTGGGAAGCTGCTCCATATTGCCGGTGCTGGTCAGAATCAAGCAATCTGCAAGCCACGGGTGGTTTTCAGCCGTTACGCCCTCTTGGGATAGTTTTTCCTGCAGGGCTTCCCTTGTGATTTTCTGCCTGTTGACTTGAACGGTCAGAGGCGCGATGGCATTATTTGCCTTGAGCATAGGCTCTAAGCGTTCTTTGCCCACATAGGATTTCAGCAGATTGATCAGCTCGCCGGGGTGGCTATACTTATCTTCGTAGGAATTGGGCTCTTTTAAGGCGCCTTTGGTACGAACTGCATTTCTGAGGACGCCGTTTACAAGGCCGGAGGCGGTGCGCTGCTTCTTGCAGTACTTTTTTGCTAGCTCCACCGACTCATTGACCGCCGCAGATTCGGGGATCTTGTCCATTTGGTAGATTTGGTAAAGCCCCAAATGGAGAACATCCCGAATGACGGGATGCAAGTCCTTGATGCGGCCGGTGAGCAATTGTTTCAAGTAGAAATCCAAATAATTCCGGTTCTGCATCACACCGTAGCACAGCCGCGCAGCCAAGGCGCTGTCCCGGCTGTCCAGCCGGTCACGGCGCACATATTCTTTCAGCACACCGTTGGACCATGCGCCGTTTTTCCGGCAGGCGATCAGCACATTTAACGCGGTTTCCCGGGCGCTCATCTGGTCTCCTCCAAGGGGTGGCCACGGAAATAGTCAGGCGCTGCCATTCGTTTGCCGCCCTCTGCCTGAAGTTCGCGGATTTCAATCGCACCTTCACCGCAGGCAATTTGCAGGCCGGTCTTGGTCAGGCCAAGGATGGTGCCGGCAGGGGCATTTGCGGCGTTATCTACAATGGCGGTGGCATACACTTTGAAGTTTTTGCCGCCGATTTGGGTGGTTGCAATAGGCCAAGGATTCAGACCGCGCACTTGATTATGCACTTGTGCGGCGGTTTTTGTGAAGTCAATAGGACACATAGTCTTATCCAACATAGGAGCATAGGTGGCTTTGGACGCGTCCTGAACGGTGCGGCAGGCCGTGCCTTTTTCTACGCTGCAGAGCGTTTCGGAAAGCAATTCCGCGCCCAGTTCTGCCAATTTATCCAGCAGCTGCCCGGCAGTTTCGTCCGGGCCGATGAGGGTCTTTTTGCTATCGATCATATCGCCGGCATCCATTTCACGGCACAGATACATAGCGGTCACGCCGGTTTCCTGAAGGCCGTCCAGCACCGCCCACTGATAAGGGGCAGAACCCCGATATTGGGGCAGCAGGCTTGCGTGGATATTGATAAAGCCTTTGGGGGCAATATCCAGCACCTTTTGGGGCAAAATGCGGCCGTAAGCCACCACAGCCACCACATCCGGTGCTAAATCCCTCAGCTGCTGAACCGTCTCCTCTTCCCGAAAGTTTTCCGGCTGGAAAACAGGAATGTCGTTTGCAAGGGCAACCTCTTTAACGGGAGATGCCACCAGCTTCATACCGCGACCCTTGGGTCGATCGGGCTGAGTATAGACGCCGACAACCGTATAGTTGTCCGCCAAAATCTTTTTCAGACAGGTCGCCGCAATGTCCGGCGTACCCATAAATACAACGCGCATAGGATGCCTCCTAAAGTTTACTCACAGTACTCCGCCAGTTCCTCATCGGTGAGCAGCCGTTCCATCACCTGGGTGTAGATGATGCCGTCTAAGTGGTCCAGCTCGTGGCAGAAGCAACGGGCCGTCAGCTCCTCGCCGTCGGTTTCAAACCAGTTTCCATGACGATCCTGTGCACGAACCTTGGCATAGAAGGGTCTTTTCACCAGACCGTATTTGCCCGGTACGCTGAGGCAGCCTTCCGGGCCTTCCTGCTCGCCATCGGTTTCCAGAATGGTGGGGTTGATCAGTTCCAGAATCTGCTCACCGTTGTCCACCAGCACCACCCGACGCAGGATACCTACCTGCGGTGCAGCCAGGCCAACACCGCCGGAGTCCACAAGGGTCTCGTTCATATCGTCCAGCAGTTTATGGAGTTTTTCATCAAAGTCTACCACCGGCTTGCACACTTTATGCAGGGCGGGGTTTTTGTCGCTTAAAATTCTACGCAGTGCCATCTTTTTCTCCTGTCTATTCAAAGCCGTTTATGTCAATAAAGGCGGATACGCCCCGATTCTCTCTGTCTTGGGAAAATTGCCGCAGCAGATGCGCCAAAAGCAGGCGCAGGGGTCTTGTCATTTTGCACCGCACCGTCAGGCGGTAGCGGTAGTTATAATTGATCTTCGGTACGGGACAAGGGGCAGGACCAAGAATCGTACAGCGCTCAGAAGCATATTCCGGCTGCTGCAAAAGGGTTTCCAGACTGCTCTTCAATTTAGCCGCGCCGTGAAGGAGTCTTGCCTCGTCCTGTCCTGTGACGGTGATCACCGCAATATCCCCAAAGGGCGGTGTTTCCAACTGCTTCCGCAGGCCAATCTCCAGCTCATAGAATCCGTCATAATCCTGCTTGGCAGCAAGATTGATGACCTCGTGATCCGGCACAAGGGTCTGGATCATCGCCCGGCCGTTTGTATCGCCGCGACCTGCCCGTCCCACCACTTGGGTGAGCATATTGAAGGTGGTCTCCGCCGCCCGATAACTGTCTGTATATAAGTTCAGATCGCCGTCCAAGACGCCCACCAAGGTCACATCCGGCAAATTCAGGCCTTTTGCGACCATTTGCGTTCCCACAAGCACGGGGATATGGTTTTTTTGGAAACGATCCAAAATCATTTCGTGTGTATTGGATGCAGAAACTGTGTCTGCGTCCATTCGTTCCACAGGAATATCGGAAAATCGCTCCTGCAATTCCTGCTGGACTTTTTGTGTGCCGGTTCCCACCCGTTTCATCGGGCCGCCGCAGCTGGGGCAGCGTTTCGGGGCAGGCATTGAATGGCCACAGTAGTGGCACATCAGCCGTTCGTTGGCACTGTGATAAGTAAGTCTTGCACTGCAACGGGGGCATTCGGGAGATTCCCGGCACTCCACGCAAACAAGTGCGCGGCTGTTGCCACGGCGGTTTAAGAACAAAATAGCCTGCTTGCCGGCTTGCTCTGTATCCCGAATGGCATTTTGCAGGGCGCTACTCAAAGACAGGTCATTTCCTAACTTCAGTTCCTGCCGCATATCCACGATCTCCACCTCCGGCAGCGGACGGCCGCCGAATCGGTTACGCAGGCGGTAAAGCCTATAAATGCCGGACTTGGCATAGTACATACTCTCAATGCTTGGAGTTGCAGAGCCCAGCAGCACCAGGGCTTTTTCTTTTAATCCACGCCACAGGGCCACTTCCCTTGCGTGATAGCGAGGGGCATTTTCCGATTTGTAGGAATGCTCCTGCTCCTCATCCAGAATGATAAGGCCCAAATTGGCACAGGGGGCAAACACCGCAGAGCGTGTGCCCACCACCAGCTTGGCTTCGCCGGAGCGGACTCGTTTCCATTGGTCATAGCGTTCGGTAGCCGGCAGGCTGCTGTGCAGCACCGCCACACTATCGCCGAAATGGGCTGCCATCAGGCCTAACAATTGGGGTGTCAACGCGATTTCCGGAACCAAAAGGATCGCCTGCTTACCACTTTCAATACACGCGGCGATCAGTTTGATGTAAACCGAGGTCTTGCCCGAGCCGGTCACACCGTAAAGGAGCGCCGTTCCCGGGGCTTCTGTGTGCATTTGTGTTTTTAAGCCGTCAAAGGCCAATTCCTGCTCTTCGTTCAGGGCAAGGGGGCCATTCAGCTTGACAGGTCGGATCTGTCTGCAGCGCAGCACCTCTTTTTCGGTAAGCGTCGCGTAGCCAAGCTCCGCCAAACGATGCACGGTGGCAGGCTTAGCACCGGTAAAATAGCAGACCTCTTTCACAGGGGCAGAGCCGATACTGCACAGAAGCTCCAACACACTACGCTGCATAGTCGCAGATTTGGGACGGGTGGCCGCATAGGCCATAGCCTCCTCCGCGGAAACTGCCAAGGTCACGATTTCCTGCTGTTTATCGCCGGTTCGGCGCAGGAAATCACGCTGAGCCGTGATCCACTTGTTTTTCAGCAGGTAGGCAACGGCTTTTTCGAATTTTTCTTCATCGGTCACCGTTTGGCGCAAAACTGTGCCTTGTGCAGTGCCGCCAAGGGACAAAAGCAGTTCCAGCAAAAGCTTTCCTTCCGGCTGGCGGAGATTTTTCTCCTGCCAGCTGCGATCCTCGGTCAGGCAATAGGTATCCTTACTTTGAAACCAAAGGCCGGCAGGGAGCATCGTCCGAATGGCGTCGTAGAAGGTGCAAAAGTAGCGCTCGTGCATAAAAGCAGCTAAGCGGAGCATAGCGCCGGACAGAACAGGCTCTTCGTCCAAGGGGCGAAAAACAGGCTTCAAGTCCTCTTGTTCCCCTGCCTCCACCGCAAGCACCACGCCTTCAGTCTGGCGGTTACTGCGGCCGAAGGGGACCATCACGCGCATACCGGGCAGGATGCCCATTTCCTCAGAAAAGAAATAAGAATAGGGCTTATCAATGGCAAAATTGGCCGCTGAAACAGCGATTTTGGCAATCATAACGCCCCTCCTTACTTCTCTCTTTTTTGAGTTATCTCTTGTATTCTTCCTTCAAATCTGCACTCAGTGCGCCAGCTGCCACTTCGCGGATAGCCAGTGTAACAGGCTTATCTTCCAGCTCCACCTGCTGCTCATCGGCTTCAATGGCGATCTGTCTTGCGCGCTGGGCAACTACATTTACCAGCAAATAACGGCTGTTGATGTTCTTCAGCAAATCTGCTACGGGGGGGTACAACATAATCGGTTTCCTCCAATTTCTTATCTCGCCTCACGGGCGATGATTTCTAAAATATCACGGGCACAATCGTCCACTTTATCATTCACTACGACATAGTCATAGTGTTTGCTTTGTTCAACTTCCCAAGCAACACGCGCCAATCTGACAGCGATTTGCTCGTCGGATGTATCACCGCGGCCGCGGAGGCGGTTTTCCAACACTTCCAGCGAAGGCGGCGCAACAAAAATAAGTACTGCATCATCTTTTTCACGGCGGACATTGAATGCGCCGTTAGGCTCAATGTCCAAAATCACGCTGCCGGATTCCAGCTTTTCCTCCAGCTGGGCTCTGGGTGTGCCGTAAAAGTTGTCCATATGACCATCGTATTCCAGAAATTCGTGATTTTCGATCATTTCCTGAAACTTGTCCTTGGTGACAAAGTAATAGTTCACACCGTCCACCTCACCGGCCCGAGGGGCGCGAGTGGTTGCAGATACGGAGAAACTTAAGTCCGGGCGGCTTTCCATCACCTTGCCCAGTACAGTGCTTTTTCCAACACCGGATGCACCGGAGATTACAAACAGTTTACCCTTCGACATTGTCTTTATCCTCCTGCTTGTCCTCCCAACGGGCAGCCAGCACATCCGTGGTCAGCGCCGACAGGATTACATGGTCTGTATCCATCAGGATCACTGCCTTGGTCTTGCGGCCGTAGGATGCATCAATGAGCATTCCCCTATCCCGGGCCTCCTGCACCACACGCTTGATGGGGGCAGAGTCCGGCTCAACGATGGCCAGTACGCGCCGGGCGGCAATCATACTGCCAAATCCGATTCCGATCAGTTTCATAGTGTCCTCACTCGATGTTCTGGGTCTGTTCCCGAATCTTTTCCAGCTCTGCCTTGATGTCCACCACCACACGGGCCAGATTCACATCTGTGCACTTAGAGCCGATGGTGTTGGCTTCCCGGTTCATTTCCTGCAACAGGAAGTCCAGTTTGCGGCCAACTGCGCCGCCGGCAGTGAGCATATCGTTCATCTGCTGCAGGTGACTGCGCAATCTGACGGTTTCTTCGTCCACCGCCACCTTGTCGGAGAAGATCGCCGCTTCGGTCAGGATACGGCTTTCATCGATTGCGGTGTTAGCCAGCACTTCCTTGAGCTTGTTTTCCAATCTGGTACGGTAGTCAATCACCGTCTGGGCATTGCCCTTTTCCACTTGGGCCACCAGCTCCAGAATGGTATTGCCGCGGCTGCGCAGGTCGCGGTCAAGGGCTTCGCCCTCATTCTGGCGCATCTTGTCATACTCAGACAGCGCTTTTGACAAAACACCCATCATGTCGGACAGAAGCTGCTCCTCGTCAACCTGGGGTTTTTCCAAAGAGAACACTTCCGGCAGACGGGAAACGGTGGACACGCTGATGTCGTCTGCCACCTGATAGTCCTGCACCATTTCCCTCATGGCGTTTAAGTAACTTTCCAAAACCGCTTTGTTTAAGTTTACTTGCACTTCGTCGCCATTTTCGCTGCGAACAGAGATGAATACATCTACTTTACCGCGAGAAATGACATTTTTCACAGCTTGCTTCACAGCCTCTTCACCGAAGGTGAGGATTCTGGGCAGGCGCACGGAACAATCCAGATAGCGGTTGTTCACGGAACGCAATTCTATGGTAAATTCCCGGCCGTTTACCGTTTCCACGGCACGGCCGTAGCCGGTCATACTTTTAATCAAGGCAATTTCCTCTTTTCTTTAACTCTGGCTCACAGTAGCAGTAATGGGATAGATGCCAACAGCACCCACGCCCACAAATGTATTATTGACTATGACTGTGCCATTGATTGTTGCAGTACCTACCTGGGCGCCGGAGAAGTCAACTTCCACAGAAACATCTGTTTCTTTCATCAGGTCTATCATTTCCTGCGGACCGCGCACGGTTACTTTCAGGGATTTAGTAACCAGTTGTACCTTCAGCCCGGCCGCATTCACGGGATTGATTGTGGAAACTTTGAATTCCTTTTTTACCAGGTTGTTGAATTTTATCTCTACCGTCACTTCATCCACGCCGGTTTGATTGGTAACACCCTCCGGAAGCTTGGGAATCGGGATTGTGAGAACCGTATCTTCCGCAATTTCAGCCAAGTTAATTGTGCCAAGATCCAGCGAATTTAGGTTCTCAAGCAACGTATCGCTGCCGGACACCTGAAGGGTCGTCTGGCTCACATTCACAACGGTGTTGGACTCTGTTGCGCCACCGCCGTAAACCACATTCAAGTTGAGGGCAATATCCTTCAACCGCTCAATCTTAATCATCAGGTTGACTTTTTCTGTGTCGGTGGATACCTTTTCTGCATTGACCGGCTTACCGTCTGCATCACACAGGCTATATTGATATTCACCTACCAGGGTTTTCGTCTGGTTATTCAGGTCCACCCGAATTACGGCCTGGGTAATCTGGTTTACAACAGGTTCCGGGCCGGCAATTTCAATGGTAGTCTTATCCATCTGGGGACTGCCGGGAATGAAGCCGGTCGGTACAGCTGTACCACCGTTATCAACGACAACGGGTACTGTTTTGCTGATTCTGTTCTCTATCTGCAATTTGATAGAATCCGAACTACTCTTTTGTACGGAAATTTCATTGTCCGACACGTTGCCGGGATAAGAAATCTGATAGGTCAATTGGTGCGTGCCGGCTTTTTCAATATTGGCCACATTGGTGATAACGTTGATATTGGCTTCGTTCAGCTCGTTCAAGGTGGTACGGTTGCCCTTCAACACCAACGTAACAGTGGGCATATCTCCCACAACCATAAGGCCACGTTCTGTCAGGATTTCTTTGTTTTGCAAAACAACAGGAATCTCATAGTATGTTTTTTCCGATTCAGGGTTCACCACAGTGATGACATACAGCCACAAACCAAATGCAATTGCCACAGACAGCAGCACCGCTACGATTTTATTTTTCATTCGGCTTGCCTCCTTTGTCTTTTTTCTGCAGTTTCTGATAAAGCTTTACAACCAAATTCTCCTGGTCGTTTGTTTCCTCCTGGCAGAGCTCGTT
>JAZOSY010000164.1:0-5974 GCA_045657385.1 Faecousia sp.
TTGGGCGATGCCGATGTGATCGTTGCCGGCGGCACCGAGAATATGTCTATGGCTCCCTACGCTCTTCCCAAAGCAAGATGGGGACAGAGAATGGGCAACGCTACCATGATCGACACCATGATCAATGATGCTTTGACCGATGCATTCAGCGGTGTCCATATGGGCATCACCGCAGAAAACATTGCCGAGCAGTGGAACATCACCCGTGAAGAACAGGACGCATTTGCCGCCGCTTCTCAGCAAAAAGCAGAGGCCGCCATCAAGGCAGGCAAATTTGTAGACGAGATCGTGGCCGTTGAGATCCCCCAGAGAAAGGGCGATCCCATCGTGTTCAACACCGACGAGTACCCCCGTTTCGGCGCAACGGCTGAAGGTATGGCCAAACTGAAGCCTGCCTTCAAGAAAGACGGCACCGTTACTGCCGGCAACGCATCCGGCATCAACGACGGCGCAGCTGCCCTCGTGATTATGAGCGAGGAGAAGGCAAAGGAGCTGGGCCTGAAGCCTTTGGCAAAGATTTTGTCCTATGGCTCCAAGGGCTTGGATCCTGCCATTATGGGTTATGGTCCCTTCCACGCAACCAAGGCAGCGCTGGAAAAGGCAAATATGACCGTGGATGATCTGGACCTGATCGAGGCAAACGAAGCCTTTGCATCCCAGAGCATCGCAGTTGCAAGAGACCTGCAGTTTGATCTTTCCAAGGTCAATGTCAACGGCGGCGCAATCGCCATCGGTCACCCTGTAGGCGCATCCGGCGCAAGAATTTTGGTAACACTGCTCCACGAAATGAATCGCCGTGATGCCAAGACAGGTCTTGCAACCTTGTGCATCGGCGGTGGTATGGGTACTGCCATCATCGTCGGCCGTGACTAAATAAACGAAAGTGAGGAAATGAAAATGAAAATTTGTGTTTTGGGCGCTGGCACTATGGGTGCAGGTATTGCACAGGCTTTTGCCGCAAAGGGCTATGAAGTTATCCTGCGTGATATTAAAGATGAATTCGTCGACAGAGGCCTTGCCGGTATCAACAAGAACCTGAGCAAGCTGGTTGCAAAGGAAAAGATCACCGAAGAGCAGAAGGAGGACATCCTGTCCCGCCTTTCCGGCACGACCGAAATGCAGTATGCGGCAGATTGCGACCTGGTCGTGGAAGCCGCTGTTGAGAATATGCAGATCAAAAAGCAGATCTTTGCCGAGCTGGATGAGATTTGCGACGAGAACACCATTTTGGCAACCAACACCTCTTCTTTGTCCATCACCGAAGTGGCATCTGCCACCAAGCGCCCCGACAAGGTCATCGGTATGCACTTCTTTAACCCTGCTCCCGTTATGAAGCTGGTGGAGGTCATCAAGGGTATGGCTACCTCCGAGGAGACCTTCAACACCGTCAAGGAGATCGCCCAGAACATCGGCAAGAAACCTGTTGAAGTGGCAGAAGCCCCCGGCTTTGTGGTTAACCGTATTTTGATCCCCATGATCAATGAGGCTTTCGGCATTCTGGCAGAAGGCATCGCTAGCGCTGAGGATATTGACCAGTCTATGATGCTGGGCGCAAATCACCCTATGGGCCCCTTGGCTCTGGGCGATCTGATCGGCTTGGATGTTTGCCTGGCCATTATGGACGTGCTTTACAAGGAAACCGGCGATACCAAGTACCGTGCTCACAGCCTGATGCGCAAGTATGTAAGAGCCGGCTGGCTGGGTAGAAAGACCGGCCGCGGTGTTTACCAGTACTGATTAAGAAACGAAAAAAGAGAACCGATTTTTCGGTTCTCTTTTTTGTTTTGTTGGTAAAATATCATTTTCTGTGCCACTGCTGTTATCAATATGCCTAATATATTTACAGACCCTTTTGGTGAATAATGTTGAAATGTTTTGGGATATGCTATATAATGAAGCTACCAAAAAAGAAGGGGGCAACAGCATATGTGGATAGCACTTGGTATCATCGGCTTTTTAGTGGCGCTGGTCACTGTGATTTTGCTGTTGCCTGTGAAGGTAATCATCAAAAACAATGAGCAGGAGGCGTTTATCCTGCAGTGCAGGTTTTTATTTAAGTCTTTTGACGTAGAGAATGACTCTGCGTCGGGCAACCCTGTTTTCAAGGCGCTGAAAACCGCCCTGGGCATGGATAAAACCAATAAGGAATCCTTGCAGGAGGGCGCCAGTTCCGGCAGTCTGCAAAAGCGTGTAGCTGAGACTTTTTCTGTACTAAAGAGCCTTGCAAAGGAACTTTGGGCGCTATTAAGACGCTGCAAGGCGGCAAAGTTGAAAATTGCAATTTGCTGCACCGGTGACGATGTGGACAAAGCGGCGATTCATTACGGTGCGTGTTGTGCGGCCACCTATTCCTTTGTCAATTTGCTCCGCAATTATTTCCGGGTGCGTGAGCGTGGTTGCGAGGTGGACATTACCTGCGACCCCTTTGGAGAGAAATCGGTGTTCCGTTATGAGGTGGTTCTGGTCTTTTCTGTTAAGCAGATATTGACCAGCGCGTTGCGAGTGGCATTAGCAGAGTTCAAACGAAAAAAGTCAAAGGAAAGTACCGGGACGCAATGATTAGGCGAAAGGGGAAACTCCAAAGCTACACAGATTCTGCTGATTGTATAGGGCGGAGCTTTCGTGAACCTTTGCGATATGAGATTTGTAAAAAGCAGTCAGCATTGGGCTGACTGCTTTTTGCGTGGTGCTGCTATTTGTCAAAATCTGCCGTTGGCGCATAAGATGGCATACCCGGAATGATTCCGGGAAAAAGCTTATGGAGGCAGATTATGGCAATTTTCTCGAACCAAGCGACCTTGACCGTTAACGGCAACTCCACCAATTCCAATATCGCATATGGTGAGCTTTTGGAAGTGTTGGCTGTGACCAAGACGGCTGTTGAGGGAACTTATACGCCCGGCGAGCTGGTGACTTATGTGGTCACGCTTCGTAACAGCGGCGCCACAGCGCTGACGGGGTTGACCGTCACCGATAACTTGGGCGGCTACGACTTTAACGGCGCCACCGCATACCCTTTGACCTATGAGAACGGCTCGGCCGCGCTGTTCGTTGACGGTGTTCCCCAGGGCGCACCGGTGGTTACCGCAGGCCCACCCTTGGTGGTTACCGGCATCAATGTGCCGGCCGGCGGCGATGCTGTGCTGGTGTATCAGGCAAGGGCAAATGCCTTTGCAGACCCTGCTGACGGCGGAACCATTGATAACACCGTCACGGCAACCGGTGCCGGTATCAGTGCGCCTGTTACGGCCACCGAAACCGTTACGGCAGGCACTTCCCCCAATCTCACCATCACCAAATCCATCACACCGACCCAGGTGGTGGATAATGATCGGGTGACCTATACCTTCGTGATCCAGAACACCGGCAACGAAGCGGTTGTGGCAACGGATGATGCTGTCATCACGGACACCTTCGACCCCATCCTGACCGATATTGTTGTCACCTTTAACGGCGATGTGTGGACAGAGGGCGTGCAGTATAACTATGACGAGGCTACCGGCCTGTTCACCACAGTGCCCAGCCGGATCACTGTGCCTGCAGCCACCTACACTCAGGATCCGGTTACTGGGGAATACACCGTTACACCCGGCGTTGCCACCTTGGTGGTTACCGGCACCATCTAACAGAAAAAGGGTCACCCCAAAGGGTGACCCTTAAATTTATGCCTCTAATGCTTCAGCTTCGGCAAGAATTGCCGCCTTGTCCCGATTGGCAGCCCGGATGGTGAATTGGAACGCGATGATTACCACGATCATAATGGCAGAGAAGAGCCAGAAGCAGATGCGGTAATCGCCGGTGAGTTTGCGAAGCATCTCACCCAAGGGAGAACCTAAACAAAGGCCCAGGGAATTCATCGCCATAAAGATGCCAAGCACCTTGGTGTAAGCGGCAGAGCCGTACAAGTCGTTTGTCAGCAGGGGGATCATAACCGTTTCCAACGGCATGGCAAATGTGGACAGAACGTTGGCGGTCATAGCCATCACCAAACCCAGTGTGGAGTTGGTAAGTGAGCCCTTCAGAATGAAGGTGGCCAGGCCGGAAAGCTGACAGATCAGCAGCGTCACTCGCAGGCCCCATTTGTCATAGGATGCGCCCACGCCAAATTTGGAAAATGCCAGCGTCAGATTTGCAACGGTGGACAATGTAGCAATAAAGGCTGCGGAAATGCCCAAGTCGGACATATACACAATGGTGATGCCGCCGATGCTCTGCAGACTGATGCCGGTCAGAAAGACCAGCGCGGCGGTAATGTAGAAATAGGGCTTTCTTTTGATTGCGGCATATTCCATACCGCTCCAAAGCGTACCACGGGAGGGGGCTTTTTTCTTTTTGCCCGTTACGACCGGGCTACCGGATGCGTTGGCTTTCAAGAAAATCAGAACGATCACGGTGACGGCCAGGGCGACGGATGCAGAGAGCAGGTAGGCTTTCCGGTAGCCGAATGTTTCGCCATTGTTGATAATGGGGGAGAGGATCTGGGCCGCAACTGCGCCGCCAACACCGTTGGCGGACATCACGATGCCGGTGTATTTACCCACGTTCTCCTTAAACCAGTGCCGCACGATGGTGCTGGCCATTGTGCCGCCGCAGAAAACGATGCCTAAGCCGTGCAATCCGGCTGCAATGTAAAAGTGCCAGACGCAGGTAGCCATAGACCGGGTGAAGCAGGCGCCGCCCAAAGAGAGCAAGCCCAAAATGGCCATTTTCTTCATGCCGAAACGGTTGACACAAGCGCCGAAGAACAGCGCTACAAAAACCTGCACAACATAACGGATGCTGCCTGCTACGGTGAAGGGCAGTCGGTCGATGTGTAATGCTTCTGTCACCGGCACGGTGTATAGGCCGCTGTTACTGCTGCAGAAGCCAAGGCACAAAAACTCCATCAAAAAGCAGACGGCTAAAATGACCCATTTGTAGTCGAACCTGGACTTTATTAACTTCACGGTAACCACCTCTTGCGACTGGTTTTTACAACAGTATAGCACCGCGAGCAGGCGATGGGCAATATCGGGTTAATTAGCGGAGCATAACATAGACTTAATGCAACTCCTGATAGAACTGCCGGGTGAAATCCCGGAATGCTATCTCGTCCTCCGAGAGGGGCCGATCCTTGCGCCAGTACAGCCGGGCGTTCCACGGCTCAAAGGGATCCACAAGGGGAATGTATCGAATATTGGGATGAGCGTTGTAGCCGGGATGCTCAGAGAAGAAGGAGATGCCTTGATTCTCCGCCACCATTTTCTGCCGGACAAGGAAGGTGTAGCTTTGGTCGGCAGGGAAGGGCAGATCACGGAGCGCAAACAGTTTCTGCAGCCGCTCATACATAGAAGAGCCGGGCATCGTCAGGAAGAGCCGTTCGTTTGCCAGATCCCGAATATCCAGAGTCTGCCTCTGGGCTAAGGGATGATCCTTGCAGAGCATCACCGTGGGGGTCGCCTGAAACAGGGGGATGCTGTCCAGCTTTTCCTCGTAGGCAGGCGGGATTTCGCATTCATACGCCAGCAAAAATTGATGCTGAGTGGCAAGACCGTCCTCTGCCAGTTTGGAGATCGTAGTGCCGGAGCAGGACAGGGTGAATTGGGAGTGCTCGGAAGTGAAAGCGGCGATCAGGTTCACCCACATCAGGGAGTTGATGCTCACAAGAGAAATGTGAGGGCCGTGATGCAGAAGGCTTTGCTGCAGCTCCTGCTTGGCGTTGGCCAGCTCGGAAAACACATGATTGACGTGCTTCAGAAAAATTTGACCTTGAGCGTTGAGAATGATGCGGTTGTTGGTTCTGTCAAACAGAGGCATACCAAGCTCTTTTTCCAGCCGGGAAATGGATGTGCTGAGTGCCGGCGCAGAGAGAAACAGCGCCTCGGCAGCCTCGGAAATTTTGCCAATGTGCGCCACGGTTTGAAAGTATTTCAGTTGCTGAAGTTCCATAAACACACCTCCTGATGCCGCCATTATAGCCTATGGCTGCATAAAG
>JAZOSY010000165.1:0-5219 GCA_045657385.1 Faecousia sp.
AGGACAATACCCTGTTCCTGCCGGGCGTGATGAGCCGAAAGAAGCAGGTCATCCCTATGCTGTCTGCTTTGTGGGGCTAAAGGAAAATTTGTCGGTGGAAATCAGCCGCATTTTGTGGTATACTTTTGTTTTGGAAAACCAATTTCAAGGAAACGGAGGACGGTATGGGTTTTGAAGGCTTATTGGGCAATGAACGGCTGAAAGAAAACCTGCGTATGAGCGTAGGTCGCGGCCGTGCGTCCCATTTTTACCTGATTTCCGGCCCTGCCGGCTCCGGCAAGCATACCTTGACAAAGCTGCTGGCTGCGGCAGTGATGTGCAGGGAAACGGATAAGCCCTGCCTTTCCTGCGCCGCCTGCAGAAAGGTTATGGCCGACACCCATCCGGACTGCATCACTATAGAGGACAAAGACCACAAGCGTGTGGCGGTCAAGCTGGTGCGTGATGCAAGAGCCGATATGTATGTGATGCCCAATGAGAGCAGCCGCAAGGTCTACATCTTCCCGCAGGAAATGGGAATCGAGGGTCAAAACGCCCTGCTCAAAATTTTGGAGGAGCCGCCGGAGTACGGTGTGTTCATCCTGCTTACCGATAACCCGGAATCCATTTTGCCCACCGTCCGTTCCCGGTGTACGCCCCTGCGGCTGTCCAGCCTGCCTCAGGATATTCTGCGGCCGGTGCTGCAGAAGGAATTTCCCCAAGCGGACAGCGACAGCATCACCGCTGCCATGGAGCGCAGCGGCGGCTACTTAGGGCAGGCGAAGGCGTTGCTTGCCGATGGCGCGGAAGCAAGCGCCCAGACCCAAGGCTTTGCCGAAAGCTTTGCCAAACGGGACACCTTAGGCCTTTTGCAGGTGCTGGTGCCCATGGAGAAGTGGAAGCGCGATCAGGCGATCCCCGAATTTCAGGCCTGGCAGCAGCTGCTGCAAAATGCCCTTGCCTGCCAATCCGGTCAAAAGACCGCCTCGGCTATGGCGCGGCAGTTGGCAGCCGGTCGCAGCTCCCGTGAGCTGATGGAGGCCATCGCCGTTTTACAGAAAATTACCGAATATGCCCAAGGCAACGTGTCTGTTGCCGCCATCTGCGGTTATTTGCAGTGGGCATTGCGATAAATAAAGGAGTCAACAATGGAAGAACAGATCATAAACGAACTGCCCGAAAAGTATGAGGTAGTGGACATTCAGTTCCGCCCCGGGCAGAAGGTTTACTTTTTCGACCCTGCAGGTCACACCCTGCAGATGGGCGACCATGTGATAATCGATACCGCGCGCGGCCCCGAGTACGGCTACTGCACCGGCGGCAACCACACCGTGTCCCGTAAGGACATCGTGGCGCCCCTGCGTCCCGTGCTGCGGAAGGCCACCCGGCAGGATGAGCACATCGCCGCCGAAAATCAGGCCAAAGAGAAAAAGGCATACGAAGTATGTATGAAGAAGATCACCGAGCAGGAGCTGGATATGCAGCTGGTTGGCGCAGAGTGCGCTTTTGACGGCAGCCGCATCCTGTTCTTCTTCACAGCCGACGAGCGCGTAGACTTCAGAGAGCTGGTCAAAGAGCTGGCCGGTGTGTTCCACACCCGTATCGAGCTGCGTCAGATCGGTGTCCGGGACAAGGCCAAGATGGTCGGCGGCCTGGGCATCTGTGGCAGACCCTTCTGCTGCGCCAGCTTTTTGGACGATTTCCAGCCGGTGTCCATCAAAATGGCAAAGACCCAGAATCTGAGTCTGAACCCCACCAAGATCTCCGGCACCTGCGGCCGTTTGATGTGCTGTCTGAAATATGAGCAGGACGCTTATGAAGATCTGCTCCGCACCGCCCCCAAGGCTGAGTCCTTCGTGGATACTCCCGAGGGCCGCGGCACCGTTGTGGAGGTGGATCTGCTCCGCCAGAGAGTCAAGGTAAAAATGGAAGACCAGCCGGAGGTAATCGGCACGTTTGCCAATGCCGACATCGCTGTTCTGCGAAACGGCAAGGCCAAGAAGAACGACCCTCCCATTCCTGCGGACTTAGCGCCCATTTCCGGCGCAGGTAAGCGCAAGAAGAAGGAAGAGCCGGAGGAGGATACCGGCGCCGTTTTGGAGTCCATTCGCTTCAAGTACTCGGAGGAGACCATTGCTGAGGAAGTGGTGCATACCGAGCCGGAGCAGCCGGAGCAGAAGCCCAATAACCAGCGGCGCAAGCCTCGCAGAGGCAAGTCCGGCAACAAAGCGCCGCAAGCTAAGCCTGCTGAGCCGAAGCTGCAGAACCCCCAGGTAAAGCCGGAGGAAAAAAAGCAGCCGGCAGAGGGCAAGAAACCCAATCGCCGTCACAACCACCGCCATCGCAGACCCAACCGTTCGGCGGATAAGAAACCCGAAGCATAAAAAGAAAGGAGCACCATTGGTGCTCCTTTTGTTGTTTGCGTTTACTTTTCTACCACGTGCACATTCAGGTGGGGGTATGTCATCTGAATGCCCTTGGTCGCCAGTTCGGTTTTTAAATTGTTCAGCAGATGGAAATTCACATCCCAGTAGTCGGCGGTGGCGGTCCATACGCGCAGAACATAGGAAACGCTATGCTCGCCGTAATTGGTTACCGCGGCAAAAGGTGCCGGGTCCTTCAAAATCTGAGGCAGCTCAGCCATTGCCAGGAGTGCGTCAATCACGCTCTGGGGGTCGCAGCTGTAAGAAACGGATACGGGAATATCCAAACGGCGCTGGCCGGTGGTGGTGTAGTTGACGATTTCAGCGGCCACCACGGCGGAATTGGGAATGGAAATCAGTTTGTTGTCGGGAGTTGCCAGCTTGGTGTAGGAAAGGCCCACGCCCTTAACGGTTCCGGATTGGCCTGCAATTTCCACATAATCATCTACGGTAAAGGGTTTGGTGTAAAGCAGTGTGAAGCCGCCGAAAATATTGCCAAGTGCATTTTGCAGGGACAGGGAAATTGCTAAGGTCAGCACACTGGCCAGAGCCACAATGCTGGTCACGTCAATGCCCAGACGGGCAGCGACAATCAACCCCAGCAGCAGATACAAAACGGGCTTAACAATGCCCAGAATCAGCTTTATCAACTGGCTGTCCAGTTTGGTCTTGCCAAATGTGGCCTTCAAAATGCTGAGCATCAGCCGGACAGCCAAAATGCCAATGACAATCAAAATCACGGCAGGCAAAGCCTTGTTAAGAGAAAAGTGTAGCAGCAGGTCTAACAATGCGCGCATAGAATGTTACTCCTTCTTGGAAATGATGTCTTTGATCACTTCGCCGGCGATGATCATACCGGCAACCGCCGGCACGAAGCAGACCGAGCCGGGCAGCGCATTTCTGCCCTCCGGCAGCTCCGCCCAAGCCGGGTCATCGGGAGGAAGTGCGGTTTTGATGGGGTCTTCCGTGGAATAGACCACCTTCAGCCGGTGGATCCCACGCTTTTTGCATTCTTTACGAATGATCCGCGCCAAGGGGCACACGGAGGTTTCGGAAATGTCTCCCACACGAAATGCCGTGGGGTCTAGTTTGTTGCCGGTACCCATCGAGCTGATGATGGGCGTGCCGGCCTCTTGGGCTGCCTGAATCAGCATCAGCTTGCCGGTGACCGTGTCGATGGCATCCACCACATAGTCATATTCCGTAAAGTCAAACTCTCCGGCGGTCTCCGGCAGGTAGAAGGTCTTGCGCCCGTTCACCCGAATCTCCGGGTTGATGGCCTTCACTCGCGCCACCGCGGCTTCTGTCTTGTCCATGCCCACGGTGTCTGCGGTGGCCAAGATCTGCCGGTTGATGTTGGTCTGAGAGATGGTGTCGTGGTCAACTAAGTCCAGCGCGCCGATACCGCTGCGAGATAGCGCCTCCACAACATAACCGCCTACGCCGCCCAAACCGAACACGGCGACCTTGGCCTTTTTTAACTTGTCCATTGCCGCTTTGCCCAGCAAAAATTCTGTACGGGAATAGGGGTTCATCATCATCCCTCCTTTATTTTATAGTATCACGATTGCAAGAAAGTGTCAAATGGGAGAAATAGCAGTTGCAACTTTCTGTCATTTGGAGTATTGTATGTATAGAACGCAGAAAGGCTGTGAGAATTTGAAAGAACGCTATCGTCAACTTTGGAAGGTGTTTGCCACCTTTTTCAAAATCGGCGCCTTTACCTTCGGTGGCGGCTATGCTATGATCCCGCTGATCCAAAAAGAAGCGGTAGATAAGCACGGCTGGGTCACCGAGGATGATATTTTGGACATCATCGCCATCGCCGAATCCACCCCCGGCCCCATCGCCATCAACTCGGCCACCTTCGTGGGCTACCGGGCCTGCGGCGTGCTGGGTTCCGTAGCGGCCACCTTGGGCGTGGTGCTGCCGTCCTTCGTGCTGATTTTTGCCATTTCCTTTGTGCTGCGGCAGTTTCAGGAGATCAAGGCCGTTCAGTATGCCTTCCAAGGCATCCGGGCCGGTGTGCTGGCGCTTTTGTGTAAGGCCCTTTGGGGAATGTACAAGAAGAATAAGAAAAACTGGGCCTCCTACATCGTGATGGCCGGCTCCTTTGTGCTGACGGCTGTTGTGGATGTGAGCGTGCTGCCGGTGCTGGCAGGCTGTGCCGTGTTCGGTCTTGTGACCGCCCGGATTATGAAAGGTCAGGTGGAAAAATGATCTATTTGGAACTGTTTGCCACCTTCTTTATGATCGGCGCCTTCACCTTTGGCGGCGGCTATGCTATGCTTCCGCTGATGCAGGAGCAGGTTGCCCTGCGCTGGGGAGATGTGATCGGGCAGGAGACCATCGTCAACTTCGTGGCGGTCAGCGAATCCACCCCCGGCCCCTTTGCCGTGAATATGGCAACCTATGTGGGCTCTGAAATGGGCGGATTTTTGGGTTCTGCCTGCGCCACCTTGGGTGTGGTGTTGCCGTCTTTTATCGTGATCCTGATCGTGGCCAAGTGCTACGATAAGTTCCGCGAATCCCCCGTGGTCAAGGGATGTATGTCCGGCTTAAAGCCCGCAGTAGTGGGCCTTATCGGCGGCGCGATTTTGTCCGTTGCCCTTGGCGTGTTCTTCCCGGCAGGCCTTACGCTGTCTGTATTGCAGACCCCGGCATTTTATATTTCGCTGGGTATTTTCGTCCTGATGCTGGTGCTGGCCTTCAAGAAGGTGCATCCCATCCTGCTGATCGTCATTTCGGCAGCCATCGGCATTGGCGTTGGATATTTAGGTTTATGGTAACAGAAAGAGTCGCTGCTTTTGGCAGCGG
>JAZOSY010000166.1:0-8645 GCA_045657385.1 Faecousia sp.
GTGCCTCTACCCCACCCCCTGTAAAAATATGAAGGCCGACCACTCCGACTACGTGGCTCTTCTTCGGGAATTGCGGAAAATTCCCGGCGTGAAAAAGGTCTTTGTACGAAGCGGCATTCGGTTTGACTATCTGCTGGCCGATTCCAAGGATACTTTCTTCAAGGAATTGGTGCAGTTCCACATTTCCGGTCAGCTAAAGGTAGCGCCGGAGCATGTGTCCGATGCGGTGCTTTCCCGTATGGGCAAGCCAAAAAACGCAGTCTACAACCGCTTTGTGGACAAATACTATGCCCTCAACAAGCAGTACGGTATGAACCAGTTCTTAGTCCCCTACCTGATGTCCAGCCACCCCGGCTCGACTATGAAGGAGGCGGTGGAGCTTGCTGAGTACATTCGGGATATGGGCTACAACCCGGAGCAGGTGCAGGACTTCTACCCCACGCCCTCTACGCTTTCCTCTGTGATGTACTACACAGGACTTGACCCCCGGACTATGGAGAAGGTCTATGTGCCCACAGATCCCCACGAGAAGGCTATGCAGCGTGCGCTGATCCAATATCGGAATCCCAAGAACTATTATTTAGTCCGTGAGGCCTTGCAGAAGGCCCACAGAGAGGATTTGATCGGATCCGGGCCTAAGTGCTTGATCCGAGCCATTCCGCCCAGAGCAGGCACTCAAAAGGCGCCCCCAAAAGCGCCTCCTAAGGCGCCCGGCAAAAAGCCGGCTGTGAAGAAAGCACCGCCTAAGCCTACGCAGAAGAAAGCGCCGGCCAAGACAGCGCCGAAAGCGGCTTCCGGCAGAAAAAGACGGGGGTAAGCGATGGCAAAACGACCCAACACCGCGCCCTTCTGGCGGTTTCTGTTTTTGGTGTACTGTGCGGTGATGCTGTGGCTGCTGTTTGGCCGTTCAAACGGCTTTGTGGCAGGTATCCCCTATGAGACCCAACTGCGGCAAAATGCCAATCTCATCCCCATGCACACCATCAAAAATTATTGGAATGTTTTACAACACTCTGATAACCACGCTTTGCGTGTGCATTGTTTTATTAACCTTGCCGGCAATTTGTTTTTGTTCATCCCAGCCGGCTGGCTGCTTCCCCGGCTGTGGAAACGGCAACGGAATTTCTTCCGCTTCATCGTGCTGTGCTTTGGCCTCATCTTTTTTGTAGAGGTCATTCAGCTATTCACTTTGCTGGGCTCTTTCGATGTGGACGACGTGATTCTGAACCTGATCGGTATGACGATTGGCTTTATCGCTCATACAATTTCCACAGGAAAACGGAAGCGCAAATAGCCTGTTTAACTTGACTTTTTAACCGTCCGATGGTATCATTGGCTGGTCGAGGAGAGTTGTCCGAGCGGTTTAAGGAGCTAGTCTTGAAAACTAGTGATACCGAAAGGTACCGTGAGTTCGAATCTCACACTCTCCGCCAATAAAAAAGCACCACCCCATTGGGGTGGTGTGTTTTTTCGTTGTGATGGGTGGGATTCAAAAATTATAAATGCAATATGCCGGTGGTGCTTAACGCCTTTACCAACAGTTATTTCGGCCCCATATTATTCAGCATGGCTTGCGTTGGCTTATATTTATCATCCAATTTCTTTATGGCCACAGACCTTTTATGCTGAATTTCTTCTGATAAAACACTTGCTTTGCTGTACAGTAACGGCCAAGCTATCAGGGAAACAAACGTTCCGCCTCCTAGGATTCTCATTAAAGTCAAAAGAGAGGCAGTTGCATCCGCTTGCACAAAAGCAAATATAAGCACAAAGAATACGAGCACCGCTACTCCGCATAACGCTCCCCACGCCTTCCAGGTCCGTACCTTCTGCTGTTCTATTTCATAGACAGCATTTATCTTTGCTACTTCCTGTTTTCTGGCTTTCATTAACGCTTGATGCTGTTCTTGGATGCTTTTAACCATATCCTTGCACTGGGCAATCTTTTCTGCAGAATCTCTGTATGTAACAGTGTTCTCGAAATTCTTGATTGCTTCCAAATAACGCTCGGACTCCATCATCTTGACAGCGTAATTGTAAGTTTTCGCGTTGCCGAATTCAATTATCTTGTTTTTTAACTCGGTGCTACCAAACAGTAGAACTTTTTTATAATTGGTATTTGTCAAATACGGTTCAGAAACCTCTGCAAGCTCTCCCTCTTGGTGAACTCGAACATCAGCCATCAGCTTGCCAAGATAGGCCTCGGCACACTCGGGGTCTAAGTCCAGCACTTTTTCGCAGTATTCCTCGGCGCTACTCCAATTTCCGTCCTCCAAAAATAGGAATGCGCGACGAAGCAGAGGGGCGATGTTGCCACTACCGGCGCTGACCACGGTTTCCTTTATGGGTTCGGGCTGTGGATTATCCTTGACTGCGATCTTCCGAATACCCCGGACAACATCGTTGATAAAGCCAATCTTGCTCATATCCTGTGCCTGCAAGTGAGAAAATTCCTCCGGCAGGTCGTATGCATCCATATTCTTGTAGCAAGGAATCAATAGTTTGCTGCGGTCGGACTTCATCAGTTTCAGAAAACGGCTCCATTCGTTCTTCACCCAAACGGCGGTGAAGTACTGGGGCTTAGTGCCGATCACCAACATAACTTTGGAGGAATTCAGCGCTGCGAAGATATAGGGCTCGTATTCCCGGCCCAACTTATCCTCCAAGGTGATGGCTGCGTAGAACACCTTCAGACCCTCTTGCGTCAACTGATAGTAAATATCGTTGGCGATGGTGCTGTCGATTGTGCGCTTGCCGTTTTCGTCAGATTCCTTATAGCAGATAAACACATCGAAAGGCTTCTCGTTCTTGACGATACTCAGGATGTTTTTCTGAATTTCGTCAATTGCCTTGGCCTCCGCTTCGTAGATGTTCCGCTGAACGGCATCTGCGTGCTCGATGGCCGCCAGATAGTCTGCGTCGGTTGTTACTGCGTCATAGGATGTGCGGTGGCAGGTGGGAATCCGCTTGTAGGTCTTGGGGTCCTCCACATACTCGATGCCGTACTTACACAGCACGATGCCCCAATGGGCCTCGGACTCGGCATCGTTCTCCTGCAGAATCTTCTCGTAAATCTGCTCGGCCTTGTCAAACTCGCACTTCAGGCGCAGATTATTGGCACGGTTGAACAGGTTCTGGATAACCTCGTCATTCGCTTTCGGCAGAGTCTGCTTGGTGCCGCAGTATTCGCATTCTGCAACGGTTACACCGGCAGCGATTTCCAAATCGCCGCCACACATTTTGCATTTAAAGATGGCCATAATTCGCGCTCCTTTTGTAAACAAAAATTTATGCGATAATTACGGTTCCCGGCGAGGTATATCCTCACCGGGAATGATTGTAGTATATCTGTTCTTTCCATTCGTGCCTAAGCCGGCAAGCCGGCTTAGTTATATTATTTTATACTTTGTCGGACTCCAGTTCATGCTTTTTGCTATTGAGTTCCTCCAAAGACCGTCGGGAACTAACGATGCCGTCCTCCAACCGCTTCAGTCTGTTTTCACAGTTCGCCTGCTCGTTTCGCAAAGGGGTGACCGAGAGTTTGAATGCCTCTATCAGTCCCTTGAAGGCCGCAAAAGCAGGAATCAAGCCGACAGTGAACAAAACGACAAGGAACGCCTTGAACCTGTTCTGCCCACGCAATTTGGCTAGCCGCATTGCAAAGAAAAATTGCGCAATCCAAAAAATCGGCCATGCCTCAAATGCCTCCGAACTCAACATTGAAAAAATAATGATTGCATCAACAAGCGTCAGTGCTGCAAAAAGGAAAAGCTGACTTTTATGTTTTTGCAGGTTTGCTATTTTTTCTTTTGTGCTTGCAAGCTGTTCTTCCAGCCAGGTTTTCTCAGACTTCTGGGACGACAATCTTGAGGACATATCGTCAATCTCAGAAGAAATCTTTGCCTCTTCCTGCTCGTATTTCAGCCGTGACTTAATCGACTGATTCATCTCGATCAATCTGTCAGTAGTGGCCTCATCCGTATAACGGACAGCATTCTGATAGGCACGCAATGTTTCAAGCGGTCTATCAATATTCTCCAGCGCGACTTCGTTGGTCACTCTGGCTTCTATCAGAAGCTTATAGAAATGGGCTTTTTCGTTTCTCGGCGAAATATCCAGCACCTTTTCGCAATAAATGTTTGCATTGTGCCAATCATGGTTATCCAGGAAAATTTCAATACGCTGCAGAAATTTATCCGTATTTTCAGGTGCAGAATATTCGTTTCTACGTGATATGATCCGGGCTTCCTTTTGGGGTTCATTTTTGCGCACCAGCTTTTCGATGCCGTTAATCAGATCCAGTTCAAAGCCGATGTCTTCCATATTTTGCGCCTGCTTGTATTTGAACGCCTCGGGCATATCATAGGGATCCATCTCAGCATAAACCGGAATCAGCTTCTTGTTTCCATCATCCTTTGCCAGCGCCAGGAAACGGCTCCATTCGTTTTTCACCCACACCGCATTCAGATATTCCGGCTTGGTGCCAATAACCAACATAACTTTAGCGCTCTGAATTGCGGCGAAGATGTAAGGCTCGTACTCCTCACCCAGTAAGCTCTTCAAAGATACCGGGGCAAAGAACACATTGAAGCCTTCTTTGACTAATTTACGATAAATCTCGCCTGCACGAACAGAGTCAAGGGTTCGCTCACCGTTTTCATCAGACTCTTTATAGCAAATGAACACATCGTAAGGCTTCTCCCTACGGGAGATTTCCATATACCGTCGCAAAATCCGGTCAATCTTAGCAGCTTCTTCTTCGTAAACCTTTTTCTGCTCGTCATCTGCATATTTGACGGCACTGAGGTAGTTTACATCATTCACGATGGGGGTTAGCTGTGCACGGTTGATGGTAGGCTTGCGGGGGGCGCCCTTCATTTCCTCTACATAATTGACACCATACTTACAAAGCGCCATAGACCAATAGGCATCAGAATCCTGGGGGTTTTCGTCAATAATCTTCTCGTAGACTTTTATAGCCTCGTCAAACTCGTTGCACATACGAAGATCGTTTGCCCGTTCATACAGACCCGCAAGTCGTTCATCGCTTACTCGCGGCAAGGTTTGTATGCTACCGCAATATTCACATTCGGCAACCGTACTACCCTGTGTAATCTCCAGATTGCCGCCGCACATTTTACATTTAATTACAGACATGTCTTATCTCCTTGGTTTCTGCTATAATGGGAAAAGTACCTGATTATTTCAGGATTTTGCACTTGTTATTTCTGTCCTTAATCAGGATCAACAGCTCTTCTGCCACAGCAGAAACAGCGGTTACGTCATCTGCTTTCACAGCATTGGCAAAAGCATTGAACTTAACAGTAATCTGGCTTTCCACGGAAGCAAGCATCTCGCTACCCATGGGATCAGAATAACGCAGAGCCTCATAAACCTTCTTGCATTCGGCCTTGACGGTGTCGTTCTTGGCGTATGCCATCAGCGCATCTGCATCCGAGGTAATCATCTTGATGAAGAATGTTTTTACCTTGATATTGTTCTCAACATCGGTCACTGCACCAATTGCAATATTGGCCTTAACCACAGCGATTGCAACGGAGGCAAAGGCGATTGCGCAAGCAATCACGCCTACCCAATAGGGCAACGGAGCAAGCAACATGCACAGGCCGCCAACGATGAAAGAAGTAATCAGGCCGGACCAGCTTATGGTAACGAGTGGCAGGTTGTAGAACATCTTCTGCATATTTTTAGCGTTGAATGCAACATTGGCGCAGATGAGCTGACCTACGAAGGACAATGTGATGAACACATAGCCAACCCAGAAAGAGGCGGAAAATTCCTCAATATCTTTGGTGCCTCCAAAGAGAAATGCAATCACATTAAACAGAACGAGCAACACTGCCCAAATAACAAAATAATTTCTAAATGTCTTTTTCATTGTCATAATCTCCTTTTAGATTTTTTCGCCACATTCCAGGCAGAACTTTGCGCCGGTGGGCAGTTCAGCACCGCACTTTGCACACTTAGCAATCAGGGATGCGCCACATTCCATGCAGAACTTACCCTTTGCTGTCTTTTTGCCGCAAGCCGGGCAAATCACTTCGTTTTCGTTCAGAATTTCGATTTTTGCACCGCACTCCAGGCAGAATTTGGAATTTTCGGGAACAGAGGCGTTGCAGTTGGGGCAGGTAATTTGCTTGGGGGCCGGTTCGGCTGCTGCGCCGAAGCCCTTGAACATCTCGCCCATCTGGCCGCTTAATGCGCCGGCTGCTGCCATGCCTACGCCCATACCAATCATATCGCCGGCAACGCCACCACCGCCAGTGATGGTCATATTGCCAAGACCCTCGGCATAAGCCTTCTGTACCTCAGCCTGCATAACGTCCTTCTCGTTGTAGCCCTTAGCGCGCATAATTTCAGCTTCAGCAAAGCCGGCAATCTTGGCACGCTCTGCTGCCTGAAGAGCCTGTGCGGTCAAAGTGGTTTCTTCTTCCAGAACCGCCCGTCTTTCAGCAGCGGTTACTGTTGCTTTCGCCTCTGCCTCTGCAACGGCCAAAATAGAATCGGCCTGTACCTTCCGCTGCTTCAGAGAATAGGTGTGCAAATCACGAATTTGCTTGAAGTTGGGGTCATTCTCAGGAAGAACGACGGTAGTTACATAGAACTCGGGAATGGTCAGACCGTATTCCTCAAAGCCGGGCAGAATGTTCTGTCTGAGTACATCGGAGAGCAGGCCCAGGCTTTCATCCACTTCAAGAATATTAATGCTTTGTTCCTTGATACAAGCGGACAGATTTGCTTTGACTGCAGAAGAAATCAAGGGACGGAAAGATGCGGACAAAGACTTGGTGAAGCCACCGCTGCGGTCATCCCAAGAGATACCGTTCATTGTGCCGACAATCTTTGTTACCAGCTTTCGGGCATCGGAAACCTGCAGGTTCATTTCACCGGATGCGCCGATTTCCAGAGGTACACCGTATGTAGGGTCTAAGAAGCGAACCTTGCTGTCAGTGCCCCACTTGATGGCCATCTGGACAGTTTTGTTAATAAAGTAAACTTCGCAGTGGAAAGGAGACTCGCCACCGGTAGCACGATTGAGCAGTTTGCCCAGAACCGGGATATTCTGTGTTTCCAGGGTGTAACGGCCCGGGCCGAACAGGTCCAGTGCCTGGCCGTTCATGAAGAAGAGTGCCTCCTGGCTCTCATGAACGATGAGCTGGGTCAGGCTGTTAAAGTCCTCACAGGGGTGCTTCCATACGAATGTGCTGTTATCGCCTTCGTATTTGATGATTTCTGCAATTTTTGCCATGATAATTTCCTCCGTTTTGTTTTTTCAAATTATCGAACAATCCTATTTGCTCGGGTTAGTTTGTTTTGATATTAGTCCAGTCATATACATCGCGCTGACCATTGATATTGTTACTCGCCGCGACAACGGTGCCATCTGCCTTTAAGCCAACAGTATGGACACCACCTGCGCTGATAGCAACAATATCTGTCCAATCGTTTACGTCGCACCGACCATCACTGTTTTCACCCACCGCAACTACAGTACCATCTGCCTTTAAGCCTACGGTGTGTGAAAAGTCCGCGCTGATTGCAACAATATCGGTCCAATCGCTTATGTCGCACTGACCACAGTCATTGTCACCCACCGCAACTACAGTGCCATCTGCCTTTAAGCCAACAGTATGGACACCACCTGCGCTGATGGCAACAATATCAGTCCAATCGCTTGTATTGCACTGACCATACTCATTGTAACCCACCGCAACCACAGTGCCATCTGCCTTTAAGCCTACAGTATATTCACCACCTGCGCTGATAGCAACAATATCAGTCCAATCGCTTGTATTGCACTGACCATACTCATTGTAACCCACCGCAACCACAGTGCCATCTGCCTTTAAGCCTACTGTATGGCCCCAGTCCGCGCTGATAGCAACAATATCTGTCCAATCGGTCACATTGCACTGACCATACTGATTGTAACCCACCGCAACCACAGTGCCATCAGCCTTTAAGCCTACTGTATGATAGCTGCCAGCACTGATGGTTTCTCGAATCGCAATATGATTCCACGCGCTCTTAGTATTGGCTTTCGCGTCCTTGTAATCGCCCAGTTTGGCAAAGGCTATTGCCGCTTTACCATACTCTCCTGCATCCATAAATGCGATTGCTTTTTTGTATTTGTTGTTCGGGATAATTACTGTGGCAAGAACGATGACAAAGGCAATAATAGCACAAACGATAGGTGTTGTAATAATGGTTATCTTCTTGTTGCGCTTAGCGATACGCTCTGCTTCTTTGCGTTCGATTTCTGCTTTGCGTTCGCGTTCTAAACGATCTGCCTCTACTTTTGCGATTCTAGCATTTTCGTTGCGTGTATTGATATGCTCTATGTAGCCGGCGAGAGCGGTTTTTAGGTTATCGTCGGCAAAGCGCAAGGCCTTTTGATAATTGCTCTTATCATCAAAAGGTCCTGCCTGGTCTTGCAGGTTTTCTTGCTTCTTGACGCGCAGTTCTGCCATCAGTTTGCCGAGGTAGGCCTCGGCGCACTCAGGGTCAATGTTCAGCACTTGTTCACAGAAATCATCTGCGCGATCCCAATCGCCGTCTTCCAGGAACATAAAGGCACGCTTCAGCAGGGGCGCGGTATTGGTGTTTGCGGCCTGCTGAACGAC
>JAZOSY010000167.1:0-4749 GCA_045657385.1 Faecousia sp.
CAATGGCCTTAACCCGCTTTACATTGGGCTTCCAGGTTCGATTGGAACGTCTGTGGGAGTGGGAGACCTTAATACCAAAGGTAACGCCCTTGCCACAATAATCACACTTCGCCATTCTACTGCACCTCCTATCTGCATAATGAAATCAGTTTTTTCTGCGCCCACAAACAGGCGCTTAGATATGATACCAAAGTTTTTCCCAAAAAGCAAGTGTTTTTTTGCATTTTTTTCGATTTTTAAAATATTGTTGCTATTTACCCGTTTGGACGTTATAATATTTCATAGAAATCAAGGAAAAGAGGGGGCTTCACTATGTTTACGGTATATAGCGTGCCACTAACCACTTTGGTAAAAGAATTCAAGCTGGAGGTAGCGTATCAGGCCAGCGATTACGAGGAAATTCAGCTGACCGTTGCAGACGTGACAAGACCCGGTTT
The DNA here is from genome assembly GCA_045657385.1 of Faecousia sp. GTDB lineage: Bacteria > Bacillota > Clostridia > Oscillospirales > Oscillospiraceae > Faecousia. The sequence continues at coordinate 438 of JAZOSY010000167.1, forward strand.
GCAGCTCAGTGGTTACTTTGACCACTTTGAACCGATGCGTTTGCAGGTGTTGGGTAATGTGGAAATCAGTTACCTGCAAAAATTGACCCAGGCCGAAAGAGAAAAGGCTATGGACCGCTATTATTCTTATAAATTCCCGGCTATGCTGGTAACGCGCTACAATCCTCTGGAGCCCGTTTGTCTGGAACTGGCTAAGAAGCATGATGTTACCGTTTTGCGCTGCCACGAGGCCACCAGCACCATTGTTTCGGCAATTGTTGCCTACCTGTCTGCAGCGCTGGCGCCCCGGATCACCAGACACGGCGTGCTGATGGAGGTCTACGGCGAAGGCATCTTGGTACTTGGCGAGAGTGGTATGGGCAAAAGCGAAGCAGCTGTGGAACTGCTGAAACGTGGCCACCGCTTGATTGCTGACGATGCAGTGGAAATTCGCAAGGTTTCCGGCAGTACACTCATCGGCACAGCACCGGAACTGATTCGCAATTATGTAGAATTACGTGGTATTGGCATCGTGAATGTGGCAAAACTGTTCGGTATGGGTGCAGTTAAATCGGAAAACGAAATTAATCTGGTGGTAAATGTGGTGCCCTGGAATAACCAGGAAACCTATGACCGGGTTGGCCTTGAAGAGCAGCATATGGATATTTTAGGCGTGCAGGTGCCTATGAACACCATTCCCATTACACCGGGTCGTAATCTGGCGGTGATTTTGGAGGTTGCCGCCATGAATAATCGTCAGCGGCAGATGGGTTATAACCCTGCCAAGGAATTTACCGAGCAAATTGACAATTACTTTGAACAAAGCAATTTCTGAAAACGGAGTAAACGATGAAAGAATTTACAATCGGTCCTAACGATAGTGGCCAGCGTTTAGACCGATTTTTAAGCAAGGCTGTACCACTGCTTCCGGCCTCTTTGGCGCAAAAATATATCCGCATAAAGCGGATTAAGCTGAACGGTGCCCGGGCCGAAAGGGATAGTCGGTTAAATGTGGGCGATGTGCTTCAGCTTTATATCAATGATGAGTTTTTTGATACGCCGAAGCAGGAAAATGCCTACCTGACCGTGGCTACTCCCAAGCTGAATATCGTCTACGAAGATGAGAATGTTTTGCTGGCGGGTAAGCGACCCGGACTTGCCGTCCACCCCCACGCCGGCGCAGAGTACGGCAGAACCCTCATTGACCATATTCAGGCCTACCTGTATCAAAAACGTGAATGGAGTCCCCGGGGTGAGAATTCCTTTGCACCGGCTCTGTGCAACCGAATTGACCGAAACACAGGCGGAATCGTAATCGCGGCAAAAAACGCGGAAACACTCCGTATCCTGAACCAAAAAATCAAAGATAGGGAAATGGACAAGCGGTACCTGGCTATCGTGGAAGGTACTCCTAAGCCTGCCAAGGGAAGCCTGAAAGGATACCTGTTCAAGGACGCCAAGCAAAACCGCGTGTTTGTTACAGACACACCCCAGCCCGGCTCTAAAACCTGTCAGACCAATTATCGGGTGCTGAAAAGCGCCGGCGGTCTGTCGCTCGTGGAATGTGAGCTGATCACCGGCCGTACCCACCAAATTCGCGCCCAATTTGCCCACGCAGGACATCCCTTGCTGGGTGATGGCAAATACGGCAAGCTGGATAAACGGTTTGACAGAAACTATCAGGCTTTGTATTCCTACAAGCTGACATTCCGGTTCACAACAGATGCAGGTTGTCTATCCTATTTGAACGGAAAATCATTCCAAGTGCAGGATGTGGAGTTTGTCCACACCTATTTTCCTGATACGAATATATAACAAAACCCCGGGAAGAAACTTCCCGGGGTTTGTTGTTTTGTTAACCGGCGAAATCGGCGTCAGCCTGGAAATCGTCCTCGATGGGAGCGTAGCAGCACTCAGTGTCGTCGTTGCCCCAACCGTACTTGACCCACAGGCCTCTTGCCCAGGAAACGATTTTGTCACCATAGGTGGCAACTACGTATACGATACCGGCAATCACAGCCAAAGCAGCTACGATTTTCATAATTGTACCAAAAGTTTTCATAAGGTTACCTCCTCAAAATTATATCCTGTATTCAGTATAACCAATAACAGACAAAAAAGCAATGATAATTTACAAATATCCATACATTCCCCGGACAGAAACCTCTCCGGAGCTGATGGTCTCTGTTGCCCCATCTGTATGCCGAACAATCAGACAGCCGTTTTCATCCAAATCAAGGGCGGTTGCATAGAACTTATCTTCACCACGTACCAGCAAAATTTCTTTGCCTAATGTTAGACAAAGTTGCTTGTATTCGTTCATCAACGTGGCTTTTTCTGTTATGAGGGAAAGACTCAGTTCATAAAGGGCTTCTGTAAGTGCGGCGGCAACTTTAGCAGGGGGGCAGGGGGCATTTGTGATTTCGCTGATGGAAATAGCCATATCCCGTAATTCCTCAGGGAAATCCTCTGTTTTTTGTTGACAGTTGATACCGATGCCTACAATGGCGTAATCTACGAGGCCGGTTGTGCTGTTTATGGACAGTTCTGTGAGAATGCCACCCAGCTTTCGGCCTGCATACACCAAATCGTTTATCCATTTTACCTGGGGAATAAAGCCGCAGGCGTTTTGAATTGCTTTGCAAGTGGTCACTGCAGTGGCGCAAGTTAAGTGCATCAATTCCTGCGCAGAACAATTGGGACGTAAAATCGCGGATAGGTACACACCCATGCCTTGCGGCGAAGAAAATTGCCGCCCAAGCCGACCGCGGCCTGCGGTCTGTTGACCTGCTACCAGCACAGTACCGTGCGGCGCACCATCCTTGGCCACTCGTTTTGCTTCCGTATTTGTTGAGTCAATCTCGTTATACCAATACAGAGTGTCCCGCCAGGGACACTCTGTTTGGAAATGCATTAAAATATCATTTTTCATATATCAGTCAATGTCTTTTAAGACTTCCTCGGGGGGAGAATCCAGCTGCTCAGGACGCTGCAGAATTCGTTTGAAGCACTTAAAGAAAGCGGCATAGTAGAAACCGTCTACAATGCGTTCGTCCATCGTGAATTTGACATCTAAGTACTTTCTTTGTACCACAGAACCATCTTCCAGCACTTCGAGTGCGCGTCGCTTGCAACCGAAGGAGCCGAATACAGGCAGATTGCCGAAGTCATACAGATGATGATAGATGGGGGGGATACCCAAGCTACCCATGGATGTGAAGAATACGCTTCCGTGGAAAGGACTCAGCTCTAGCAGGAACTTGGGTAAAAGACCAAAGTAGTCCAGCAATTTCAAAAACCAAACGGTAAACTTCAGGAAAACACCGGGAATCAGCATAAAGGCGTGAGCCAAATTGTCAAAACTGGAATCCAACGGCGTGTTTTTGACATTTTCGATTTCTTTATTTACCTTGTTGTAGACATCCTCAGGTGTGTCAGTGGGAGTAAGATGTACCTTAATCAAGGATTCCGGAGCGGTGGAAGTCATTTCCTTTTTGATGGTCATGCAGAACTGTATGTCGTTGCCATGGGTATAAATCTTCTGACCGGAGATAAATCTGTTCAGGCCGGGATAACGGCACAACGAACGACAGTAAGCTGCCAGCATAACGTGCATCAGACCGAAGGAAGTCAAGCCCTCTTTCCGCTTTTGCCGAATGTAGCGTTCCACGTTGGTAATCTCAAAGGATTCGGAAAACAGGTTCATGGATGTGCAGCGGGTAACCATGATATAGGGAGAAACCTGATTCATAGGCGGTTCGGTGCGAATACGCCGACCGTCGGTTCTGTCGCCCCAGGTGGGGTGATATTCTTCGGAGGAATGAATCCGAATGGCAAACACCACAAGAATCAGGCCGAGAGCAAAGAGCGCATCGGGCAAGAGAGGTAACAGCGCATTCCAGTCAGCGGCCTGCAAAGCAGCACGCATGAGATACAGTCTGGCGACTACCGGAAATGCTGCAATCGGAACAATCAGGAGCGTTACAGGGATTTTTCCACTGGTAATTTGGGTGTACAAAACAGCACTGAAGAGTAAGCAAATAGCAAACAAACTGCCAATGAGAAGATCAAAAGCAATAAAACGGTAACGGAAGAAGAAAAAGCCGTAATAAATACAACTCAACCAAAAGGGGATTGCTGACTTGTAAAACTGCTCTTTACCAAAGAGCAAGCAGATGAGTCCGTATAGCAAAGCTGCTGCGATTGGCAGAACGATTTGGCTCCACATATCGGTTCCTTTCACACCGACAAAAAGAACGCGGGCCACTGCCGAGCAGACCATGCAAAGGGCTACCAGCCAAGTGAAGCCGTTTTTCAGGCTCACATAGAAGTG
>JAZOSY010000168.1:0-7085 GCA_045657385.1 Faecousia sp.
TACCGGGATCACTATCTGGAGATTCCTTTTGACTTAAGCCGCGCTATGTTCATTACCACGGCCAACACGCTTGACACCATACCCAGACCTCTGCTTGACAGAATGGAAATCATTGAGCTTGGCTCATATACAGATGAGGAAAAGCTGATGATCGCCAAAAATCACCTGATTCCTAAGCAATTTACAAAGCATGGAATCAAGAGAAGTCAGCTGAAGATAACCGATGATGCAATTCGTGAGATCATTCGCTGCTATACAAGAGAATCTGGTGTGCGTAACCTCGAAAGGGCAATTGCCGAGATATGCAGAAAGGCAGATATGCGATTTATATCTGATGAGGTTATTAAGCGTGTCACAGTTTCCGGCTCTAATATCGAAGAATTCCTTGGTACCAGAAAATTCCTGCCTGATCACTTACCCTGTGCAGATCAGGTCGGTTTGGTAACCGGCCTTGCGTGGACATCTGTTGGTGGAGAGACTCTTGAGGTTGAAGTCAATGTGATGGATGGCTCCGGTAAGCTGGAGCTGACCGGTAACCTTGGCGATGTTATGAAGGAATCTGCCCACGCAGCCCTTAGTTATATTCGTGCGAACTGCTTGAAGCTTGGAATTGCTGCAGATTTCTACAAAACAAAGGATATTCATGTGCATTTCCCGGAAGGTGCTGTGCCTAAGGACGGCCCGTCTGCAGGCATCGCTGTTTGTACCGCTATGGTCTCTGCCTTAACAGGTGTTTCTGTGCGGCGTGATATAGCAATGACAGGTGAGATCTCGATTCGCGGTCGAGTTCTGCCGATCGGTGGCCTGAAGGAAAAGACAATGGCCGCTATGCGCCACGGAATCCACACTGTAATCATTCCGAAGGATAACGAACGGGATCTTAATGAAATTGATCCCATAGTCAGAAAAGCATTGAACTTCGTTACAGCTCAGTCCGTTGATACCGTTTTGGAGACTGCATTGAACAGGGTAAATGAGGTTGTTCCCACGATCATTCCCGAGATTCGCGAGGACATGAAGAATATTTCTCGCAGCCGTGCGATCCAGCAGTGAGGTAAAATTATGAATTTTAACAATGTTGAATTTCTGATTTCTGCCGCTGCTCCTAAGGATTTCCCGGGAAATCGATTGCCGGAAATTGCATTTGCCGGTAAATCCAACGTGGGCAAATCCTCGGTGATCAACCGTATTTTGAATCGTAAGAACTTTGCTCGTGTTGGAGAAAAGCCTGGTAAAACGATCCATGTCAACTACTTTACTATCGACAAATGCTGCTATTTTGTCGACCTGCCGGGATACGGCTATGCTAAGGTATCCCAGCAGGAGAAGGAACGTTGGGGCAAGCTGATGGAAAATTACTTTGCAGCCAACAGAATTGACTTAGGTGTTTTGATTGTAGATGCCCGTCACGCTCCCACTAACAATGACATTACGATGGCAAACTGGTTTATGGAAAGCGGCTGTCCCTTTATTGTGGTAGCAAACAAGCTGGATAAGCTGAAGAAAAGCGAAATCGAGCCAAATATGGCCCGCATTCGTGAGGATCTGGAGTTGCCTGATGAATGTCAGGTGATTCCGTTCTCCGCACAAAACGGTGCAGGTCGCGATACGCTGGTGCGCATTATCATCGATACCACAGAAAAGTAAAAGAAACCCCCACAGACCGTTGTCTGTGGGGGTTTTCATTACAGTTTTGCTTTTGCTTTCTTAAGTGCGTTTGCCAACTGATCAGGGCAGGAGGTGGGCTTAGAGCCGCAGTGGATGCCATCGATTCTGCTGATAGCATCATCAATGTCCATACCTTCAACAAGCTTGCTGATGCCTTGCAGATTACCGTTGCAGCCGCCCATAAATGAAACATTATGGATCTTGCCATCGTCGACCTCGAAGAAGATCATCTGAGAGCAGGTGCCCTTAGTCTTGTATTCAAATTGCATAATACATTTCCTTTCTTTACACAATAATATCTGAGGTTTCTGCGCCAATCAAGGCGATTAGTTCCGTCGGTGGAACGATCATTTGGTGGCCCCGCTCACCGGCAGACACAGCAATCTCGTCAAAAATCTCACATGTCTCATCAAAATATGTCGGGTAGCGTTTTTTCATACCGACAGGTGAGCAGCCGCCACGAATGTAACCGGTCAGCCCCAGCAGGTCCTTTACTGGCACCATTGCCATATCCTTGTCACCGGCAGCCTTTGCCGCCTTCTTTAAATCCAGCTCGCTGCAGACAGGAATACAAAACACATTGATGCCGGTACGGCTGCCGCGAGCAACCAATGTTTTAAATACCTGTTCCGGCGGAAAACCCAGCGCTTCAGCTGCGTGGATACCGCTTAGATCGTCAACATCGTATTCGTAGAATACCTCGCGGCAAGGAATTTTCGCTTGATTGACCAAGCGCACAGCGTTTGTTTTTGATGCCACTATAATCACCGCGTCATATTATACGACAGTTTTTCTATTCTTGCAAGAGTGAATTGAAACGAAAATTCAGGTTATCCTATGTTGGGAGGGATTAACTATGGATGAAAAGAAAAATGTTAATGAGGAACAGGACAAGCTGCTTGAGCTGGGTTCCGAGGTAAGCAAAAATGACAACGGCAATATTTACACACTGACAATCATCGGACAGATTGAGGGACATCAGGTATTGCCGGAAAATGTAAAAACAACGAAATATGAGCACATTTTGCCCCTTTTAGCCGGCTTGGAGGAAAGCGAAGAAATTGACGGACTTCTTCTGCTACTAAACACCGTTGGTGGAGATATAGAGGCAGGACTTGCCATTGCAGAAATGATTGCCGGAATGAAAAAACCCACCGTTTCACTGGTTCTTGGAGGCGGACACTCTATTGGTATACCGCTTGCTGTCTGTACAAAAAAGTCCTTCATTACACGCACAGCCAGTATGACTGTACACCCGGTGCGTATGACGGGACTTGTTGTGGGTGCGCCACAGACATTTCGTTACTTCCATCGTATCCAAGAGCAGATAACTGATTTTGTTACAGCAAACTCCAATATTACAAAAGAGAAGTTTGAAGGCTATATGATGGCAACAGGGGAGATGGCAACCGATGTGGGTACGATTTTGTACGGAAAGGACGCCGTTGCATCCGGATTGATCGATTCTCTAGGCGATCTGAATGATGCACTATCAGAGCTCCACGCAATGATTGGTGCGCAAAAAGCGGAATCTAAATAATTTTCTGCATATACTGGAAATTCCCTTGAGAATATGATATTATTATGATGAATCAGTAGAGAGGAGGCAGAAACCATATGAATGTGTTGAAAAACCTTATATACGGATTTGTTTCAGGCATTACAGAATTTCTGCCTGTTTCATCTACCGCACATCAAGGTTTGCTCCGTTATATTTTCGGAATTGAGGCCAGAGATTCTCTTCAGAATCTTCTGGTACATATCGGTGTAGTGCTTGCGGTTATTATCGGATACCGTGAAACTGTTTTGCGCCTATACAGAGAACAAAAAGTTGTTTCCTCCGGAAGAAGAAAGCGTTCAACAGACAACAAAACCGCCTATGAGCTCAGATTGATTAAAACGGCAGCAATACCGTTAATTGTATGCTCCATTTTATATTTTGCCACGTACCAATGGGAAAATAACCTGTTGATAATTATGGCCTTTTTGTTGTTAAACGGTATCATTTTGCTTCTTGCAGACCATGCGCCACTTGGCAATAAGGATGCAAGAACGATGACGGGACTAGATAGCATTATTATTGGCGTCCTCGGCGCCTTGTCTGCGTTGCCCGGCATTTCTAGGACAGGTATTGTTACATCCTATACTACGTTACGTGGCGCTGACAGGCAACACAGCATTTCCTGGGCAGTAATTTTAGTGTTGCCAGCTATGGCATTTTCCATTTTCCTTGATTTTTACGGTATGTTTACGATTGGCCTTGGCGTAATGACATTTGCTGGATTTGCAGGATGTTTTCTGGCAGGAATCGCTGCTTTCTGCGGTGGTTATCTTGGCATATCAATATTGCTGTCAATACTGCGACATTCCGGCTTTTCCGGTTTTGCGTACTATTCGATTGGCGCATCGCTATTATCGTTCATTCTTTACCTAATAACCTGATTAGGAGGTTCCTATGGCTGATAAAAAGAAAATATCTCAGGCTGAAAGAGTTGCATCGGCGCAACACGATAAAATGACTAAGAAGAGCGCACCTAAAAAGAGTGAAGAAAAAGAAAGCAAGGTAACTGTGAAAGGCGTGCCGAAGGAACGTCAGATTCCGATTCGTGTTATCACATCTGTTGTATTTCTTTTTGTATTTATTTTACTGTTGGTGATTTTCTTCAATCCTGAAGGTGCATTGATTAAACTTCTTGATGGCTTCATTCACGGCTTGGTTGGTCGTGTAGGCTTTGTTGTGTCTATCCCGGCGTTTTTGTACTTATTTATAATTCACGCTTTTAGTGGCTCTCGCCCGGTAAAAATGCGCTCATACTGCCTTGGTTCATTCATCTTACTATGTGGATGTATTTCCCATTTGAGCCTTAATCCGGAATTTGCCGGCGATGTTGGTGTGCTCGGTTTCCTCTATAATGGAGGTATTCAGCAATCTACCGGTGGCTTAATCTGCGGTGGCATTACTATGCTCATTGAAATGTTGTTTGGCAGACCGATTAGCTATATTTTGTTTGTTGTTGCGGCCATTCTTACATTGCTCGGTGGAATGCAAATTACAGTAATCAGCATAATTCGCGCAATCCAGAACCGTCCCCGTGCAGAAATTGACGAAGAACCTGTTGAGCGTCCTGAGCCTGCTACAATTGTTGTGAATCATATCGCAAATAAACATATTGAATTCAAAGAACTTCAGCGTGAGCGACGCGCACAGCGCGCTGAAATGGCTGCCCAAGCCGCTCAAGAACAGCAGAATCATGCAGTGCAGTCCAATACAGACAAGGCGCAGAAAAAGCAAGATATGTTCCGGCAAATTGACGTTGATGTGGATGAGCCTGTGGCCGTAGCCACCAGCAGCGACCCAACTTGCAACATTGACCAAGAGATCATGCTCGAGAAGCCCAGACAGATGCCACCACTTGATTTGAGTGAGGCGATTGTCGAGCAGACCGAACAACAGGCGCCACCTGTTCAGGTTGAAAAGCCTAAAAAGCAAGAGGTTGTTACCAAGCAAGATGCAGAAGAGGCTGCTGTGGAAGTAGCCGATGAAATTGAAGCTGCGCTTACCGAAGTAAAGATGGACTATAATTTCCCACCGATTAGTCTGCTAAAACAGTCTGAACGTGGATTGTCCGACGGAGCAATGGAAATGCGCGAAAATTCTTATCGGTTAAATGAAACATTGGCCAGCTTTAAGATTGAGGCACATATTATCAATGTCACTCGCGGTCCCAGCGTCACCAGATATGAGGTGGAGCTGCAGAAGGGCGTTCGTTTGAACAAATTGACCGCAGTTGCCGATGATATTGCATTGAGCTTAGGTGCGACTGGTGTCAGAATTGCTGCCATTCCCGGCAAGATTTCTGTTGTTGGCATTGAAGTGCCCAATAGAGCAGTTACAATGGTGTCACTGCGTGATGTTATTGATTCTCAGGAATTTACCGGCGCCAAATCCAAATCTTCTTTCGCGGTAGGTAAGGACATCGGCGGTAACTGCATCGTTGGCAATATTGCGCGTTTGCCTCATATGTTAATAGCTGGTACAACCGGCTCCGGTAAGTCCGTTTGTATGAACTCCATCATCATTTCCTTGCTGTATAAAGCAAGCCCAGATGATGTAAAGCTCATTATGGTTGACCCCAAAATGGTTGAATTGGGCATCTACAACGGCATTCCGCATCTGTTGATACCTGTTGTTACTGACCCGAAGAAGGCGGCAGGCTCCCTGCAATGGGCCGTTTCTGAAATGATGCGACGTTATAAGGCTATGTCTGATGCCGGTGTTCGTGACCTGGAGTCTTACAACAGCATCGTTGAAAGCCAAGAAACAGACGCACGAAAGCTGCCACAGGTGGTCGTTATCATCGACGAGCTGGCTGACCTGATGCTGGTTGCCGCAAAGGAAGTGGAAGAATCCATTTGCCGTATCGCTCAGATGGGCCGTGCAGCCGGAATTCATTTGATTATTGCCACCCAACGTCCTTCTGCGGATGTAATTACAGGCCTTATGAAGGCGAATATTCCGTCCAGAATCGCATTCTCCGTGGCATCTGCTATGGAATCTCGTATCATTCTGGACACTCAAGGCGCCGAAAAGCTGGTAGGCAAGGGCGATATGCTCTATGCGCCTATCGGTAACGGTAAACCGAAGCGTGTTCAGGGCTGTTTTGTCAGCGATCCCGAGGTCGAGGCAGTTGCAACTTATGTCAAAGAGAACTTCAAGACTAACTACGATCAAGAGGTCATTGAAGAGATTGAGCGTAAGGCTATGCAGGCCGGAAGCAAGGCCGCTGCATCCGACCCCGAGCCTAACTCCGATGAGATGGCCGGCGATGAGATGCTTCCTGCGGCTGTCGATGTGATTTTGGAAACAGGCCAGGCCTCCGTGTCCATGTTGCAAAGACGCCTTAAATTGGGCTACGCCCGTGCTGCAAGAATTGTTGACGAGATGGAGGAGCGCGGTATTGTTGGCCCATTCCAAGGCAGTAAACCTCGTGATATTTTGATCACGAAAGAACAGTGGGCCGTTATGCGTAACGGTGGTACAGCCCAAATGAACTTTGATGATCTGGAAGACGACGATTCTGCCGTTCCTGAGGATTTCTAAATATCTATTCCGGGTATTTACCCGTTTTAGAACCAGCTGGTTTTCCAGCAAAATTTATTGCATCGCATCCGCTGAAGCGGAGCGACAGCAAGGAGGAAAATTCATGAAAAAAGTAAATATCAGAAGTATGGTAGGCATTGCGCTGCTGGTTGCAATTGTTGTTGTACTGCAACTGCTGGGCCAGTTTATTAAATTCGGTCCGGTCTCAATTTCGCTCGTTTTGTTGCCGATTGTGGTTGGTGCTGCGGTGTATGGACCGGGTGCAGGTGCTATTCTTGGCTTTGCCTTCAGTGTGGTTGTTCTTCTGCAACCGGAC
>JAZOSY010000169.1:0-2670 GCA_045657385.1 Faecousia sp.
GGTTACCCCCGAGCGTCTGGGCCTGTGTGGCGCCGTTTCTTGGCTGGATGCCAAGGCTACCAACGAGCTGGATCCCAACGGTCCTTGCCAGCCCATTATGAAGAAGGGCCTGATCGACGAGCGCACCGGCCGTTACGAAGAAGTCAACCGTATGATCAAGGAAGCTACCCACGGTGCAGTTGAGAATGTTACTCTCTACTCCATCCTGGAAGACCCCATGACCTCCTGCGGCTGCTTTGAGTGTATCTGCGGTATCGAGGCTGTGTCCTCCGGCGTTATCGTTGTCAACCGTGAGTACAAGGGTATGACTCCCGCTGGCATGACCTTCGGCGAGCTGGCTTCCTGCACCGGCGGCGGCGTACAGACTCCCGGCTTCATGGGTCACGGCCGTCACTTCATCGCCTCCAAGAAGTTCCTGGCTGCTGAAGGCGGCATCGAGCGTATCGTTTGGATGGCCAAGGAGCTGAAGGACGATGTGGCAGAGCGCTTGAACAAGACTGCTATGGAACTGTACGGCATCGAGAACTTTGCCGATATGGTGGCTGACGAAACCGTCACCTGCGATGCAGAAGAGCTGATGACTTGGCTGACCGAGAAGGGTCACCCGGTTCTGGGTCTGGATCCTCTGATGTAAGATTTTCCTTCATATTGCGCGCCGCAACCAATCGGTTGCGGCGCGTTTCTTTTGGCAGACTTTTTGAATTCTCTGATATAACCACACGCTAAAATGAGAAAACTGTAAAAAATAAGCGCTTTTTTGCAGAAGTAAAGACCGAAAGACCCAGCAGGGACTTGTATTTTCAAACCAATTGTGTTATGCTAAATAAGCATAGAAATATTTTAGAATGAGAATTGTAATTTTTAGACGGAGGTAGAAGAATGTTTTGTAAAAATTGTGGAAACGAGCTGGCTGACAACGAGCGCTTTTGTCCCCAATGTGGCACTGCTGCTCAAGAGCAAGTAACAAAAGAAGTCCAGCAAGAGCCCGTAGTAGAACCTGTAGCAGAGCCTGTTGCTGAACCTGTAGCAGAGCCCGTTGCAGAGGAAACTGTTGTGGAAGCGCCGGTGCAGGAAGAACCCCAGTGGGAGTTGGCGCAGCCGGCTCCCAAGTCTAAGAAGAAGCTGTTGAGCTGGCTGATTCCGGTCGTTGCAGTTGTAACAGCTGCAGCAATTGCGATCGGTATTTTCTGGGAGCCGATCAAAGGCTTTTTCCTTAAGAACTTTGGTAAGGATGAGGACTACTTTGCCTATGTAGCTGAGGAAAACACCAGTGATATTGTCAGCGACATCAGCAAAGCCTATGGCACCTATGTGAAAACTTTGTCAACCACCAGCACCGGTGTTGATATGTCTGTGACCCTGAATGTGGGCGACAAGGCAAAGGCTATGCTTACAGATCTGGCTGCGCAAAACGGCATGGAAGGTCTTGACTTGGATTGGTTCGACAGCGTTGGCGCAAATATGGACATCAGCGTTGTAGAAAAGATGATGCAGATTGGTGCCGGCGTGAAGCTGAACGGCACAGAGCTTCTGGATGCAAATGCCATTCTGGACCTGAACGAAGGCTATATTTATGCTGCAATTTTGTCCCTGAGCAATCAGTACCTGAAGGGCGACCTGGATATGGATATGGACGAAATGTCCGCGATGTTGGAACAGATTCCCGTGGACGAAATCGCGAAGGTGCTGCCCTCTGAAGAAACGGTTGCTGAACTGCTGAACAGATACTTGTCCATTGCATACGATGAGATGAACAAGGTGGAAAAGGACAATGAAACCTTGGAAATCGGTGACATTGAGCAGAAACTCACCACCCTTGAGGTCGAACTTGACCAAAAGACAATTAAAAATGTTGCGGTTGCCATTCTGAACGAAGTAAAGAATGACAAGGAAATCAAGACGATCATTCGTGGTGTTGCTGAATTTGCCGATGAAGATGCAGACGAAGTGTACAGCGAATTCAAGGATGCTGTTTCTGACGCACTGGATATGGCTAAGGATCTTGAAATTGAAGACAACGAAACCTTTGCAACAATCACACTTTACGTAAACAACTCCCATGACATCGTTGGTTGCAGCGTAGAAGCAGACGATGAGGAAATGGTATTCTGCGCAAAGGTTTGCGACGGCAAGAACTTTGCATATGAAATGACCGCACCTGGCGTAGAGATCACCGGTGAAGGCACAGAGCAGGACGGCGTCATTGACGGCGAATTTGCTGTCAAAGCAGGCGATATGAAAATCTGCAACTTCAGCCTGGTAGGTTTCTCTACAAAGGACAATTTGCTAAACGGCAAAATCAGAATTGCACCTTCTTCCGACTTGCTGAAACAGGCCGGTATGGAGTCTGCTGCTGTATCTGCAATCTCTTTGGCAAACTTTGAACTGGAACTGGGCTTTACCAGCCAGCAAAATGCCGGTTCTATGGACATCAATCTGCTTAGCGGTGGTGACTTGTTTGTTGGTATTACCATTTCTGCAACACAGACCAACGCAGAGAAGATCGAGGTACCTACCGGCAATAATGTAATCGATGAGTATTACGCAGATGAGTGGCTGGAAGGTCTGGATGTTGAGAAACTCCTCGACAATCTGGAAAATGCCGGTGTGCCCTCTGAGTTGGTAGATTTCCTTCGGGACGCTTACGACCAATATACTTCTTTCGATTAT
>JAZOSY010000170.1:0-2763 GCA_045657385.1 Faecousia sp.
GCCGCAGAGCGTCTATCATAGCCCCGGTTTCAAAACGGCAGCCGGAAAGGGCGGCTTCAACGGCACCGGGCAAGGCCCAGTCCATGGAATCGGAGTATAGTTTCACGCCTTTAATGACGCCGTCTTTTGCGTCCAGCTGCAACTGTACATGTCCCCACGGGAAGTGATCTTCGCATTGGAACGCGAAGGACAGGGGAGAGCCGTACAGATACTCCCAAGTGCCGTATTGAACGCGCAGTTCGTCTACGGCTTGCATGTCGGCATCACCCAAGGTCACGGCAGTGGCATCCATTCCGTATACCTGGGAAAAGGCTTTCGCCATATATTCCTTCATGGTTTCGATGTTCAGGGCAGGGGAGAGTTCATTCAAATTCACCACACGGGAACGAACGGAAGAAACGCCCTTTGCCTCCAACTTTGCCTTGGGAGGGCTTAAATACCGACCCAGTTTATCCCGGTCCACATCAATCATAATGGTTCCGTGATGATAGGCGTGGGTTTGATTTTGATAGAACGCATTGCCGGAGAATTTCCGACCGTCAGCCAGCAGGTCATTCCGGCCGGATTTCTCCGCCTGGATGCCGGCAAATTCACAGGCCTTTTGGATCACGCCCAGTTGCTTGTCCAAGTCGTAATCCTCTTTGCACATAATAAATGTGAAATTTAAATTTCCCAAATCGTGGAAAACAGCGCCACCGCCGGACAGACGACGGGCCAAAGTACCGCCTTCCTCCTCCAAAAGAGAGGTTCGGCATTCCAGCCAGGCATTCTGATTCCGTCCGATGACAACGGTGTTTTGATTCTGCCACAGATAGAGCAGACACTCTCCCGGCTTGGTCATATCCATCAAGTGCTTTTCCAGCGCCAGGTTTTTGTGAGGGTCAAATCCTTTGCTTTCAAAAATACGAAGTTGTGTGATCATAGTAACACCTTTCAAATAAATTTCACTGTTATTATAAAATACGCCCAAGTATCCGTCAATAACATTTTTGTTAAAAACACTTGACAAATTTTGTTCAAAGATGTTATATTTGTTATAACTAAAAACAAACATAACATTCGAGGTGTGACAATGAATCATATTCGTTTGGAGAAAATGAAGGCGCACATTGAAAAGAAGAATGTGGTCACCATCAAGGAACTGCAGAAAATGTTCCCGGATGTGTCGCTTATGACCATTCACAGAGATTTGGACGCGCTGGCGGAGGAAGGCGTTTTGGTCAAATTTCGCGGCGGTGCCAAGTCGGTGCTCCACAACGGCGATCCGGAATTTGAGGTGCGGATCGGTGCAAATAACGCAGGCAAGACTACCATCGCCCACAAGGCTATGGAGCTGCTTCAACCCCACAGTTCCATTTTCTTGGATGCCAGCACCACAAATCTGATGCTGGCCAGAAGCCTGCCGGACATTAATTTGAATATTTTCACCACCGGCCCCAGTATTGCATTGGAATTGTGCAGACTTCATAACCCTGTTGTTACCTTGTGCTGCGGCACGCTCAACCGGAAAAACCTGGCGCTTTCCGGCCAAAACACGCTGGAAATGCTGGAGAAAATCAATATTGATACAGCCTTTATCGGAGTGTCCGGCTGTAGCGTGGACGCAGGCTTTACCTGCGGCACCGAGGGCGATATGCTGGTCAAGCGCCTTGTCATCAATAAGGCACGCACCAGTGTGGTGTTATGTACAAAAGAAAAGCTCAAATGCTTGATGCCCTATACCTTCGCAAACTTCTCCGATGTGGACTACCTGATTTCCGATGAGCCCCTGCCTGAGGCCTTCCAAATTGCGGCCAAAGAAGTGAATTTAAAGATCCTGTAATGATGCAAAGCCAAATCCTGCTCAGTTTGCAGAGGTTTGGCTTTGTTTCTTTTGTTGTAATTTACTATTGACGAAGTATGGTAAGAGGTGTTATAATTAACACGCTATAACAATGGGGGCGAATGGACAAATCCCAAGCCCTCTAGAATAAAGGAGGAAATCCCTTTGGCAAATGCAGTCATCATGCCCAAAGCGGGCATAACCGTGGAAAGTTGCATTATCGGACAGTGGATGAAGAAAGTTGGCGACCCCGTAAATGTGGGCGACGTTCTTTTCACCTATGAGACTGATAAGGCCAGCTTCGAATGTGAATCCACCGCAGCAGGCACTCTGCTCGACATCTTCTTTGAAGAAGGCGACGAAGTACCCTGCCTGGTGAACGTCTGCGCTGTGGGCAACCCCGGCGAAGACACTTCCGCCCTTAAGGGTGGTTCTGCTTCTGACGCACCCGCAGAAGCCCCCGCAGCCGCACCCGCTGCTGCTCCTGCAGCTGCTGCAGCACCTGCTGCCGCTGCTTGCGCAACCAAGGCCCGTGGCGTTTTGATGCCCAAGGCCGGTATCACCGTTGAAAGTTGCATCATCGGTGAGTGGCTGAAGAACGTTGGCGACCAGATTAAGGTCGGCGACATCCTGTTTACTTACGAAACCGATAAGGCTTCCTTCGAGTGCGAATCCACCGAAGAAGGCGAGCTGCTGGCTATCTTCTATGAAGCAGGCGATGAAGTTCCCTGCTTGGAGAACGTATGCGCTGTCGGTCCTCACGGTGAGCCCACCGATTGCCTGAAGGGCATTGGCGGTACTCCCGCTGCCGCTGAAGCTGCTCCTGCTGCTGAGGCTGCTCCCGCCGCTGCTGCTGCACCTGTTGCTGCTGCCGGTGTTGAAACCGTTATTATGCCTAAGGCCGGCATCACTGTTGAGAGCTGCCTGATCGGCGAATGGCT
>JAZOSY010000171.1:0-1830 GCA_045657385.1 Faecousia sp.
CTTTGGGCCTGGGCTCCGTTTTTGTTTTTTATCAGGCGTTTTCCAGCTCCAGCAGTGCGGCTACGCGGGAAATGAATTCCTTGTTGCTGGGGCAGAGGATCGTGCCGTCGGCTTTCGGCGGCAGGTATTTTGCCCAAACAGCGGCATCCCGTTTGGCCCAGGCTGCGTTGATGGCCTTGCGAATGGAGTGTTCCACAGTGCGAGGGTCAGGCAGGCCGAGTTTCTTGGCAACGGCCGGATATAATTCCTTGGAAAGCCGCATATTGGGGCTGGCGGCAAATATGGGAATGGCTGCGCATAGCTGCTGATAGCCGTCCAGATGGGTAGGGAAATTCAGCGCGTGCAGATGTACCACCGTTTGCGCTGCCGGGTCGGCGGATTTTTGTGTGGTGGTGGCGATCAGATCCATCAGCCGCACGCGTATGGTGTTGATGGTAGGCGCAATCAAAATATAATCGATGCCCACCGTATCCATCGCCTGATAGACATAGGGTGGGACATAGGACGCCAGCGCCAGAACCACCTGTGGCTTGTGGGCGCTTTCCTGCAAAACCGTCAGACCGTCCTTGTAGGGAAGCATCAGGTTTAGAATCAGCACCTCCGGCCGGAAGGAAAGCAGCTCCTCTAAGGCAGATTCACCGTCGTGGCATATATGCAGTTCGAATTCGTTACGGAACACTTCTTCCAAAGCATCTGTGTAGATCTCAGAAGCATCCGCGATTAGAAGCCTATGCATGGCAATCTCCCTTTCTCTTTCTGTCTATAGAATAGCAGATTGGGGTGCGGATAGCAAGGGAGAAAGGGGTGCTAAATTTCGACATTTTTCGACAAAAAGCACCGACCGGTTCAGGTCGGTGCATTTTATGTTCTTTTTAGGCGGTGATACCGGCCTTTTCCAAGATGACAGGCACATTCTTCTCTGCGCCGATGGCCATAATATGTACGCCATCGCCCAAGCCCTGAGCCTTGATCTCTGCGATCATCTCGGCAGCCATCTCGATGCCCAACTGCATGGGCAGACCCTTGACGCCCTTTTCCTTGCCTTCGGCAGCGGCAGCGGCCAGACGGTCGATCATATGCTGAGGCACATCGATGCCGGGCACATTTTCATTCATATACTTAGCCATACCGGCGGCCTTCAGGGGAATGATACCGGCCATAATGTGGGTCTTGATGCCGGCCTTGTCCACTTCCTCCAGGAAGCGCTTGTAGGTGTCAATGTCAAAAATGCCCTGAGTCTGAATGTACTTAGCGCCGGCTTCCACCTTCTGACGCAGCTTGTTGATCTGCAGGAACAGAGGCTCGTAAACGGGAGTGACGGATGCGCCCTTGTAGAAGGAGGGAGCGCCGCCTGCGATCTCGTTGCCGCCGCAGTCATTGCCGGTGGCTTCCATATCGGAGAGCATCTTCAGGATACCAACGGAGTCCAGATCGTAAACGGGCTTTGCATCGCGGCAGTCACCAACTACGGGGTGGTCGCCGGTCAGGGCCAGCATGGTGTCGATGCCAAAGGCAGCGGCAGCCAGAGCGTCGCCCATCAGAGCCATACGGTTACGGTCACGGCCGGTCATCTGCAGAATGGGCTCAACGCCTGCCTGCTTCAGCTTAATGCACAGACCCAGGCCGGTGGCCTTCAGGCTTGCAGACTGCATATCAGTAACATTTACACCGTGAACTTTGCCCTTGAGCAGCTCAGCGGCTTCCATTTGCTCAGTGAAATCATAACCCTTAGGAGGGGCCATTTCTGCGGTAATACCAAACTTACCGGCTTCCAATACATCTTTTAACATGCTCATTTCTTATTTCCCCCTCAGGCTGATAGTTCTGGGA
>JAZOSY010000172.1:0-1716 GCA_045657385.1 Faecousia sp.
TGGAATCCAGCACCCAATACAGGAAGGAACAGCAATAAAACACTGAACAAAATGCGGGAGGCGGTGATGATGTTTGCGATGTGTTTCTTCATCCGGTTTTCCATCCCTCCCTTCTCTTAAACGCATTATACCGCATTTTTCTGGGTATCGCAACAAAAAGCGGATGCCGGGGCATCCGCTTTTGCTTATTATAGTTGCACGACCTTGTCAATATTCTCGGTCATTTTGGATTATTTGTGCTTCAGCGCGATCCAAATGCCGCTGACGTAATCGTCCTTTGTAGTATCGCCCTCGGAATAGCATTCGAAATCGAAGCCGGGGACAATTTCGTAATCACTGAAAGCGATCCACTTATAGACCTCCGGCCACAGCTTTTGGATGGCATCGGGTATAGCGCCGGTGGTGTAAAACTTGCCCCACAAAGCGGCAGGAACCGACAGAATTTGGAACCCTTCCGGAATGTCCGAGCAATAATCCTTCAGCGAGCCGATACCATAGTCAAATTCGCTTCCATCACTGAGGCAGACACCCAGCATGGGCGGCACCGATTGGTGATAACCTTTCTCGTAGTACGCATCCCAAAAACGGGGGATCTCCGCATTTGCGGTTTCCGCTTGAAAGGATTGGGTCAGAACTGCAATTTGGAAGGCATTTTCTTTCTCAATTTTAATATCCATCTTCATCGCTCCTTTTATCAAATGGTCCGTATTGACAGGAGGACAGCAGGACAGGATCACACCCTTTTTTGCCGCCCCGGGACTCATGCCGTGAAACTGCCGAAATGCTCGGGTAAAAGCCTCTTGGGAGTCGTAACCGTATTTTAGCGTCACATCCAAAACAGATGCACCCAGTTTGATTTCCGTCCCGGCTTCCGTTAAGCGGCGCTCCCGAATGTAGGTGCCTATGGGCTTGCCCACTAACGCCTTGAATACCCGTTGAAAATAGAAAGGACTGACATAGAGCCTTTTTGCAAGAAAAGAGATGTCAAGTTCTTCGTCATCCAGATGGGTTTCAACGAGGTCCACAGCTTGGGAAATGATTTTGTAAATGTCCATACTTATATCCTCCGCATTAAGAATACCACATTGGAGAGAGGATTTCTTGATAGTAAATGCTTAATGCGCGCAGTAAATCTCAATTGCCTGTTGGGCAAAGGCACCTGTGCCCTCGCCGGTGGCTTTGTCGAGGCCTCCGTCGCTTATTTCTTCCGAATCCATTCCCACAGCTTTTTAATGCCGATCACTGCGGCGGAAAGAACGCCGGTTTTTATCAGAAAGCTCACCAGTGCAATCACGATCACAGGAAGTAGGTCAACCGCAGATAGCTGCTTAAAGGCAGAAAAATCCCCATTCAGCAGGTTGATCGCAATTAAGACAAGTGCAACGGCGAACAGAATCCACTTGTTTTTTCATAGCAGTTTTTGGGTGTAGATGTCGATGACCTGCTTGGCGAATGCGCCTGTGCCCTCGCCGCCGACTTTGTCGATGTTTTCCGTCATACTGCCACCGCCAGCGTAGCTTTCTGCCAAGCTCCCCAGAATTTGGGGCGTGCAGGTGTAAAAATGCTCCGTAAAGAACGCCTGCAGCTCCTTTGCCCAATTTTGGGCTGCTTCGCTGTCCGGTTCGCAGGGGCGCATTTTGCCCAGCCGCACAAAGAAGTCCATCACCTGTGCGTTCAGGTCCTTTTCCTGTTCGGCGGTCCGATTCTTGGACTTCT
>JAZOSY010000173.1:0-5794 GCA_045657385.1 Faecousia sp.
TTGCCGTAGGGGATAATTTCCTCGGGGAGCAGGCCCAGTTTCTCGCGGAAATAGTCCACGGGGGGCAGAGTCTTTTCTGCCTCTTCTGCGATCTGCCAGTCAGCAAACTTGGTGGGGTCGAGTTTTACCAAACCCTTTTCGTCCACGTATTTGCCGTTTTCGTCATATACGATTGCCATAGTGTTTTCCTCCTTAAAATTCAGTGCTTTCTCTTCAGCACAATAATGATGTATTTATACTTCCGTCACGTCGGCATTCTCACGAATGAGCGCCATAACCTTGCCCGTGAGTACACTTCTCATAACCGCCTTTTCGAACTCTTCATCGTAGTAGTCCTTCAGGTCTTCCACGGTGATGCCGTTGTTACGGGCGATTGCAGCCAAAGCCTTGGCCAGTTCTTCCTGGGTGGCTTCTAACTTTTCCAGTTCCACGATCTTATCCACCGCGGCCATATTCCGCAGGGCGGCTTCTGCGGCAGGGTAGGCGTCTTTCCGCAGGTCTTCCTCGGTGGTGTTCATAAACTGGCAGTACATTTGCAGGTTCAAGCCCTGCTGTGCCAGCTGAGCTTCCATGTTCTGCAGCTGCTCGGTGACGGACTTTTCCAGCTCCTCAGGGGAGACGGTGTAATCCAAGGTGGCAGCGGCCTGACGGAGCAGACGATCCTGCAGGTCCATTTCGCCGCGCTGGTCGGTATATTCCTGCATACTCTTTTGCAGTTGTTCACGCATTTCCTCGAAGGTGTAGCAGCCGCCGATCTCTTGGGCGAACACATCGTCCAGCTCGTACTGGGACTTGACGCGAATCTCGTGAATGGTGCAGTGGAATTCTGCCTTTTTGCCTGCCAGATTGGGGGCGTGGTACTCGGTGGGGAAGGTGACCTCCACCAGAACAGGCTCTTCGCAGACTTTGTCCAGCAGTTGCTCTTCAAAGCCGGGAATAAACATA
Source organism: Faecousia sp. (assembly GCA_045657385.1). GTDB lineage: Bacteria > Bacillota > Clostridia > Oscillospirales > Oscillospiraceae > Faecousia. The sequence goes on from JAZOSY010000173.1 coordinate 946, forward strand.
CCGCTGCCTAAAACCAGGGTCTGATTCTGGGCGGTGCCGCCCTCGAACTGGACTCCGTCGCAGTAGCCTGCATAGTCCAAAACCACCTCGTCACCGTTTTCGGTGGGGCGGTCCTTGATGACGGCGATTCTGGGATTCTGAGAACGCACACGCTCAATCTGATTGTCCACCTCAGCGTCGGTGATGGTGTGCTTGGTCAACTGGGCTTTTAAGCCCTTGTAAGTAAATTCCATAATCTTTCTCCTGATGTATAAATAAAAAAGGGCAATCCAAGTCCGAAAACTCAAATTGCCCAGACGGTCGGCATACAATACCTATGCTCCCTTGCGGTTATTCCGCAAACCCGTCAGTTGCATAGGCAGTTTATTTCGATGCATTCTTCATCGTTCAGGCATCACTTCTATACTATACGATAATGCCGTTTTTGTCAAGAAGAAAAGAAGTATTTTCAGCCGTCAATGCGGTAAAGGCGCTTGGCGTTTTCTGTGGTTGCGTTTACCGCTTCTTCGTAAGAAATGCCCCGGATTTCCGCCAGTTTTTCTGCCATTTTGGGGAGGTATCCCGGGTCGTTGCGCTTGCCGCGATAAGGTTCGGGGGCCATAAAGGGGCAGTCGGTTTCAATCACGATTCTGTCCAAGGGAATAGATGCGGCGGTCTCCACCGCTTTGCGAGCGTTTTTGAAGGTCAGAACGCCGGTAAAACCGATGTACCAACCCATATTCACCAGCTGCCGTGCCATCTCCGCAGAGCCGGAATAACAATGGAACACGCCCTTGACGGTGGGAAATTCTTTCACAATCCGCATACCGTCGTCGTGGGCCTCCCGTTCGTGGACGATGACGGGCAGATCCAGTTTCCGGGCCAGTTCCATCTGCATACGGAAGGCCTTCTTTTGAATCTCTCTGGGAATGTCCTCATAGTAGTAGTCAAGGCCGATCTCGCCGATGGCTTTTACTTTTTCGTGGCGGCAAAGTTCCCGATAGGTGTCGATCACGGTTTCGTTCACTTCATCGGCAGAGTCCGGGTGGCTGCCAACGGAGGCGTAAAGCCAAGGGTAGACTTCAGCCATTTTGATAATGTCTTGAGAGCTTTGGAGGCTGCAGCCGGCGTTCATCACATAGCCGATGCCTTTTTCCGCAAGACCTGCCATAAGGGATTCCCGGTCAGCATCAAAAGCCGGGTCATTCAAGTGGGCGTGGGTGTCAAATAACATAGAGTTCTCCTTTATGGACAGAATAAGCCTTCCCCTTGAGGGGAAGGTGGCCCGGCAAAGTCGGGTCGGATGAGGTGTTAATGCTATGGATGACACCACCTCATCAGTCAAAAATCAAAGATTTTTGCCAGCTTCTCCTCGAGGAGAAGCCTGCTCAAATACGGCTACCAGGCAGCCGTCAATTTCGGTTACGCGGGGGTCATCCAGCGAAAAATCGGTGTGTTTGGGATAGGGGGACAAGCCTTCGCCTGTGCATTTTACAAAGGCCTCTTTCAGCACCCAAAAGGTTAGCAAGGCACGCCGTTTGTCGGCAGCTGTTTCAAATTGCGCCAGTTCTCCCGGCGAGAGAATTTTCTGCGCCAAATGAAGGTTAATATCCCGGTCGGCTTCTTCAGCATCGATGCCGATTTCTTTTTCTGACAGGGCGCAGAACACATGCTTTTTGGTGTGGCTGACGGAAAAATGATAAGGACTGTCCGCAAAATAGGGTTTACCCCGGTCGGTGCGCAGAATTTGGGGCAGGGGCGCGCCGTAGAGTTCTTCCAGCAAATCAATGCCTGCACTGTGGCCGTCCTGGCCGCTTAAGGGTTTTCCCAAAAGTTTCATAACGCACCTCCTTTTCGTCGTAATCCTAGTATACCTTTCGGTATCTTTCTTGTCAATGGAGCATATTCTGTTATGGACAAGGAGGGATGGACATGACCGAGCAAAAACCGATTTTGCCCCACAAACTCACATTAAATGAGCGAAAATCCTTAACTGTAAGTGGCGTAACGGAAGTGGTCAGTTTCGATGAAACGGCTGTGATTGCCCGTACGGAACAAGGCACGCTGGTGGTGCAGGGAAAAGACCTGCAACTGAAAACGCTCCTGCCCGAGGGTGGACAGGTATCCGTAGAGGGAAAAATCTCTGCGCTGATTTATGAGGAACCCAGACCCAGCGGATCGTTGTGGCGGCGGTTAATGGGATGATGACGCCTCAAATTGTGTTTCGGCGGTTTCTGACGGGGCTTGTTTTAGGCTGCGCCCTTGGTGTGATTTACGGCTTTTTAAGGCCTGCAAGGAAGAAAAAGACCCTTTGGGCCGACTTGGTATTTGGCGGCTTTGCCCTTTGGATTTATGCCCATTACGGATTCGGTGTGTGTCGGGGGGATTTGCGCATGGGTTATTTGGTTGCACCGATTTTAGGCGCGTTTGCCTGGGACAGAAGCGTGGGACGGTGGCTTTTGCCCATTTTTGGGGAATTGTGGCAATTTTTGGCGCTGCTTTGCCGGCCGATCAGAAAATTTTTTGCAAAAGGGAAAGATTTTGTGAAATTTCTGCTTGCAAGATGGAAAAAATGGGTTACAATAAAATGGAGGAAGCATCGAAACCGGACTGTACAGGAGGGAGAAAACAATGGCCACAATGAAAAATCCGTTCAGCCATATTCGCGTAGTATATCGCCGTAGCTCCACACTCCTCAAGTGCGCGGTTCTGGCCACCATCATTTTGTCGGTGGCAGCGTTGACCATCATTCGCGTATCCATTCAAAACACCAAAGAGGTTCAGGACAAGATGCAGTCCCAAATTAATCAACTGTCTCAGGAAAATCAACGCCTGACAAAGCAAATCGCCGAGCTGGGCACCGTGGAAAGCGTGCAGCGCATCGCAACCCAGGAATTGGGCTTGGTGAATCCTAACAGCCAGTTTTTTGTTCCAAACAATAGTCCCGAATAAATGGAGGAAGCCAAAAATTTTATGGAGTTAACCGTCGGAGCCGTATTAGAAGGAAAAGTAAAATCCATCACCAATTTCGGTGCGTTTATCAGCCTGCCTGATAACAAAACGGGGTTGGTACATATTTCGGAAGTGGCCAGCACCTACGTCAGCGACATTCGCCAGCATCTGACCGAGGGTCAGGATGTGAAGGTGATGGTCATTGGCGCAGAACCGGGAAAGGTGAATCTGTCTATCAAGCGTCTGGAAGCAAGTCAGCCCCGGCAGCAGGATAGTCGTCCTGCCCGTCGCAGTGCGCCTGCATCCCGTCCGGCCGGTAATGTGACACCGCCACCCCAGCCGAAAACGGCAGACCAGCTGTTTGAAGAAAAGCTCAAGCAGTTTATGAGCGAATCCGACAGTAAAATTTCTTCCATCCGGCAGTATTCCGACCATCGGACAAAAAGCCGCAGAAGATAATCATTAGAGCCGCTTTCCGCGGCTCTTTTTGGAGGTTACTATGGCAACAGTAGTTATTACCGGCGGCAGCCGTGGCATTGGCGCGGAAACCGTTCGGCAGTTTGCCGCAAGGGGAGATACCGTTTATTTCCTCTACGAAAAGGAACACGCCAGCGCCAAAGCGGTGGCAGAGCAAACCGGTGCAACGGCCATCTGTTGCGATGTGGCGGACAGGGCAGCGGTGCAGACGGCCTTTCAGGCAATTCCCGATGTGGATATACTGGTGTGCAACGCAGGCATTTCTGTCAGCGGCCTGATTCACCAAATGGACGAAAGTCAGTGGGACAGGCTCTTTGATGTGAATGTGAAGGGTATGTATCACTGCATCAATGCGGTCATTCCGTACTTTTTGAAGAAACAAAGCGGCAGCATCGTTACGGTCAGTTCTATGTGGGGGCAGGTGGGCGCATCTTTTGAAGTGGCCTATTCTGCCACGAAAGGCGCGGTTATCGCCATGACCAAGGCCCTGGCCCAGGAGTTGGGACCCTCCGGTGTGCGGGTCAACTGCGTGGCGCCGGGCGTGATTTTGACGGATATGTGCGCAAACGTTTCGGAAGAAACATTGGAGAGCCTGAAAGAGCAGACCCCTGTGGGTCGCAACGGAACGCCTTTGGACGTGGCAAAGGCCATCGTCTACCTGGCGGACGCTGAATTTGTAACAGGACAGGTGCTTGCCGTAAACGGCGGCTTTGTGCTATAATGTAGAAAATCTTTACTTTGGAGGACATAAATATGAAAATTGCAATCGGTTGCGACCACGGCGCATTGGCGCTGAAAGAAGCGGTCATTTCCCACCTGACCAAGAAAGGTTACGAGGTCAAGGATTTCGGCACTTATACTTTGGATAGTTGCGACTACCCCGACTTTGCCGCCCCTGCCGCAAAGGCTGTGGCCAGCGGTGAGTGCGACAAGGGTATCGTGCTTTGTACCACCGGCATCGGCGTGTCCATCGCCGCCAACAAGGTGGACGGCATCCGCTGCGCGCTTTTGTCCGATGTGATGAGCGCACGTATGACGAGAGAGCACAACGACACTAACATGATGGCCATCGGCGCAGGTGTTGTGGGCCAGATGCTGGCTCTTGAGATCGTTGACACTTGGCTGGGAACAGAGTTTTCTCACAACGAGCGTCATCAGCGCAGAATCGACAAGGTTATGGCCTTGGAGAAATAAAAAAACAAAAAGAAACCCGGCTGACCGTTTGGTCAGCCGTGTGTTTTTATGGATTTGGGAATAGCTTAGATATAGTAGAAGTCGTAGAGCAGGAGGCTCAGGTTGGAAATGTTAACCCACTTGCCGTTGACCTTGCAAACAGTGATGGTGCCGCTCGAGATTTCTTCGGGCTCATCCAGCTCGCTGCCCTTAACCATCAGCTTGACTTCCAGTTTATAGCCGGCGGTAACTTTGACAGACTTCAGCT
>JAZOSY010000174.1:0-3938 GCA_045657385.1 Faecousia sp.
GACCGTGGTAGATACCATTCTGGAGGATTACCGCAACGGACGGGACATTGACCGCATTGAGCTGACCCGGCTTCCGGACAAGGATGTGATCATAGATATTATCGATAAGCTCCGCAGGATCGTGTTCCCCGGCTATTTCAAGGAAAAGACCTACCGCATGTATAACGCAAAGCACAACCTGTCCATGCTCATCGAGGATGTGATGGCCCACCTGACTGAACAGGTGGCTCTGGTGTATCAGGGCTGCGGTGAGGATGAAGCTGCCGCAAAATTCCACGCCCAGCAGGTGGCTTTGGATTTCTTCCGGCAGATTCCTGCTGTACGGGCCATGGTGCAGACAGACCTGCAGGCCGCTTACGACGGTGACCCGGCAGCCACCGGCATGGCAGAGATCGTGTTTGCCTATCCCGGCCTGTTTGCCATTACTGTGTACCGCCTGGCCCACGTGCTGTACACCCTGAATGTTCCCATGCTGCCCCGTATTATGACCGAACACGCTCACAGTATCACCGGCATTGACATCCACCCCGGCGCAACCGTGGGCAAGTATTTCTTCATCGACCACGGCACCGGTATCGTTGTGGGTGAGACCACAGTGATCGGTGACAATGTGAAGATCTACCAGGGCGTGACCCTGGGCGCACTGTCTACCCGTGGGGGTCAGACCCTCCGTGGCAAGCGTCGTCATCCCACCATCGAGGACAATGTGACCATCTACGCAGGTGCATCTGTGTTGGGCGGTGAGACGGTGATCGGACGGGATTCCATTATTGGCGCGAACGCCTTTATCACCAAGTCCATCGCACCCTGCACCACCATTTCCATCAAGAATCAGGAGCTGCAGATGAAGACCCGTGGGGACTGCGCCGGCTGCCCCCAGCAATTTGATTGCAACTAGCAAAGCCTCCCCTGTGTAGGGGGACGTGGCTCGCCTTATGGCGAGCCGGAGGGGTTGTAAGCTATCTATATAACACAATCCCCCAGTCAAAAATCAAAGATTTTTGCCAGCCCCCTTTACACAAGGGGGCCTTTTTCTTTTTCACGCATCCGATGGCAGCAGCAGCAACAGCGGATAAATCAAACTCCCCCGGGAGTTGTCGATGTTCTGCCAGTCCCCACCGTCTTTGCGCAGGTATGCGTTCCCCTGCTGCACATACACACTGTCCGGCCCTTGGGAATAATGGAGTGTAATCCGGCAGGTGCTGTCAAACTCCCCCTTGGGAATCGTGGGCCCAAAAGGGCGGAGGATCCGCAAATAGGTCAGCACCGATTCCACGCTGGTATTTTTCGTGTAAGTCCGGGTGATGGTCTCCCCTCCCCGGTCAAATTCCACCTGTACCCCCGTCACCACCCGATGGACGGTGGGTTCTTTTTTTGCCCCGCACCCGGTAAAAAGCAGTACCGACAAGAGCAACACGGCAATTTTTTTCATAGCCACACCTCTTTTTTACAGTATGGCACAAAACGCAGAAAATTATAAAATTTATCATTGTAGGGGGCGGCGCTGATCACACGCCCCGTTCTCGCCTACGTTATCCTGAGCAAAGTTCGGGATAGAAGGTAAAGAATTGTATTTTGAAAATATTTTACTTGATTTTCTCGTCAAAAATGAATAGAATAGACCATATCTGTAATTCCGCGAAAGGAAGATGCTTTTATGAATCAAATTTACATACCCGAAGGCTATAAGCCGCCCCTGGAAGCCTATGAGACCCAGCGGGCCATCGCCTACATCAAGAAGGCCTTTCAGGAGGAATTCGCCGGCGCGCTGAATTTGAAGCGTGTGTCCGCTCCCCTGTTTGTCACCGACGCCTCGGGTCTTAACGATAACCTGAATGGCTACGAGCGCCCCGTCAGCTTTGACATTCCTGCTGTGGGTATGGACGCAGAGGTTGTCCACTCTCTGGCAAAGTGGAAGCGCCTGGCACTGAAGCGGTACGGCTTCGGTATGGGTCAAGGTCTTTACACTGATATGAACGCCATCCGTCGTGACGAGGAACTGGACAACATCCACTCTATTTACGTGGACCAGTGGGACTGGGAGAAGGTTATCTCCGCAGAAAACCGCAACCTGGATTACTTAAAGCTCATCGTCACCGCCATTGTCCGTGCCATTTGCGACACCAACGACCGTCTCCACGTCCGTTTCCCCCAGATCCGCACCCAGCTTTCCCGGGAGGTCAGCTTTGTAACCACCCAGGAACTGGAAGACCTGTATCCCGACCTGGACGGCAACGCAAGAGAGATTGCCTATGTCCGTGAGCATCACACCGCCTGCATTATGCAGATCGGCGGCAAACTCCGCTCCGGCAAGCCCCACGGTGGCCGCGCTCCCGACTATGACGATTGGCAGTTAAACTGCGACATCTTCTTCTGGGATGAGACCCTGCAACGCGCCCTGGAAATTTCCTCTATGGGTATCCGCGTGGATGCGGAGGCTATGGATCGTCAGCTGAATCTGGCCGGTTGCAACGACCGCAGAGAACTGCCCTTCCACAAGATGCTGCTGAATAATGAACTGCCTCTGACCATCGGCGGCGGTATTGGTCAGATCCGTCTTGCTATGCTGATGCTGGGCTGCGCCCACATCGGTGAGGTGCAATCCAGCGTTTGGGACAGCCAAACCATAGAGGCCTGCGCCAAGGCCGGTATTCCTTTGCTGTAATCAAAAAATTAAGACCCCCTTGATAGGGGGTCTTTTTATACCCTCGGTGAATTATACTATCAAGTGCAACACTTGCAAAAAATAGAAGAAGTTCATACAGATCTCTGGTAGAATAAAGTTACCACACAATAAACCACACAAAGGAGACCTGTATGAACTACCATCATCTTACCATAGAAGAGCGCTGTTGTATACGAAAATTTTACAATGACGGACTAAGTTTTCGAAAAATAGCACAGTTAATAGGACGTAGTCCCAGCACGGTCAGCAGAGAGATCAATCGTAACCGGACATATATGAATGTCAGACCGGCTTATTATCCTCACACAGCACAAAAGAAGTACCTCCTGCGCCGCTCCTACTGTCACAGAGGTATGTTTCATTCACAGGCGGTCATTTCCTACATTGAGGAAAAACTCCTTGCCACATGGTCTCCGGAACAGATCGCCAGTACACCGGCTCCAGTGCCTATGCCCAGCTGGCGCACCATCTACCGTTGGCTCTATGACAGGTATTTACTCAAAGGGAATCTAAAAGCGTTGCGCCGCAAGGGGAAATCCCACGGTGTAAAGGAAACTCGGGGTAAATTCAGCAAAGGCAAATCTATTCGTAAACGAGACAAAAGCGTGTACCGCCGTGAAGAAGCCGGTCATTGGGAAGTAGATACCGTTGTTAGTGGACAAGGAAAAAGTAAGGCTTGTTTTGCAACCTTTGCAGAAAGAAAGACACGCTACTATATAGCTGTAAAAATGCCTGACCGAAAGGCAGCAACTATGGCAAAAACAATTATACAAACCTTGTCAGAGTTCCCATCGGAGTTAGTGAAAACCATAACCTGCGACAGAGGAACTGAGTTTGCTAACTGGGCGGAGATAGAACAAGCACTAAGCTGTGATGTGTATTTTGCAGATCCGTACTGTGCTTGGCAAAAAGGCAGCAACGAGAACAGCAATGGTCTGCTCAGAGAATTCTATCCAAAGGGCAGAAATCTGTCTAGAGTTAGTCCTGTTACACTAAAACGAAACCTGGCGTTGATCAACGCCAGGCCTCGCAAGGTTCTTAAATTCGTTTCAGCTCAACACCTTTGGGATCTTGAACTTCAAAAAGTGTTGCACTTAGTTTGACAAATCACTTATTTGCCTAATTCTTGATTGCGCTTGTAAGCAGCTTTTACGCAATCAGCAACAATTTTATCAAAGTTATTATCGTCGAAAACCTTAACACCAGCCAGTGTACTTCCACCGGGGGAGCAGACTGCATTCTTAAGCTCTAC
>JAZOSY010000175.1:0-4231 GCA_045657385.1 Faecousia sp.
AATACGATACGCAAAATAGATACGATCAGGAAAAGACCTACGCCCACACCCACCGTAACGATCAGCGCCGTGCCATTCATCACGGACGCCACCTGCTTTGCCAGCACCTGCAGATCCGGCTCTGCAATGGTGATCAAAAGACCCATCACAAAGCACACGATCAAAAGCAAGCTCAGCTTCTTTTGCCGGGAAAGGCCAGCGCCCACATGGGTTCCCATAGGGATCATCGCAAGATCCGCGCCCATATTAAACAGGCCGATGCCAACGATCAACAGCACCGCACCTACGGTAAAACCGATTAATTCCGCCTGCGAAAACGAAAACCACGGCAGCAATGAAACCAAGTATACAATTATGGTAATCGGCAGAGCCGAACGAAGTGCTTCCCAAATTTTATCACGAAGCTGTATCACGAATGCATCACCTCACATATGCTATAATTATACCATATGGTGGCAAAAATTCCAAGCAGAAACATGACTTTTCTCTTAACAAACTATGACCAAGCATAAAAACATTGTCATCAGCGGCAGGATATGATATGATGACAAAAAAGCAGGAGGCGAAAAGCAATGACAAAGGCGATCTTTTTTGACTTAGACGGCACGCTCACCGATTCCGGCGAGGGCATCATCAACTGCGCAAGCTTGGCCTTGGAGCATTTCGGAATCCCGGTTCCCTCCAGAGAGGAAATGGGCGTTTTCGTTGGCCCACCCTTGGATAAGACCTTTATTCAGTTCGGCGTGCCCGAGGACAGAGCGCAGGAGGCCATCGATGTTTTCCGCAGCCGATATTCGGTAATAGGAAAATGGGAGAACGCCCCCTACCCCGGCATTCGCGGGTTGCTGGACACCCTAAAAAAGCAAGGACATCGTTTATTTGTTGCCACCTCCAAACCGGAAGTTACCGCTCTGGAAGTGCTTGCCAAATTTGAGTTGACCGATTACTTTGAAACCATTTGCGGCGCAACCTTGGACGGCACGCGGGTACACAAGGCCGATGTGATCACCTATTTGCTGAACAAAATCGGCTCGATGCAAGACATCGTTATGGTGGGCGACACGGAATTTGATGTGATCGGTGCTGCCTCCCACGGCATCCCCACCATTGGCGTTTCCTGGGGCTACGGCAAGGTGGAAGCTATGGTGGAAGCCGGTGCCATTGCCATTGCCCACACCATGGATGAGCTGCTTGCCATTATCAATCAATAAAGAAAAGCGAACCGAAATAATCGGTTCGCTTTTTTTGCTTAAAACAGATTGATAACCCACACCAAGACCGGCAAAACTAAGGACAACACACTCACCAGCCAAGGATAGAGAATTTTCTTAGAGCAAGCCATAAGCAACAAACAAACAATTGTAATCATAAGCGGAACCAACACAGCTACACCACGGTCAACCGTCCACTGATACTTTCCGGTTTCCAGTATGCTGATTCCCACCGATGAGGGGAGCTTTGCCGCATTTCGAATTGCCAGGCAAACTGCACAGACGAAAACAGGAATCGCCAGAAGCAAGCTGCGCAGCTTGTATGCCCATTGACCGGTCAATTTCAGCACGGACCAGATGTTCTTCCACACCTGCTTCCCCTTATTTGTATCCTTCTCCATATATGCCACCTCCGGGCAGAACATTCTATACTGCCAACTATTTTACCACGAACCCCTTGCCAGCGCAAGGGTCTTTTTTGTTTGCATTCCTAACGGCATATCACTCCACGGAAAAACATATATATTTACCACCGCAACACAGATTTATAGGTCCGCTTTATTGTACTAATTCATTTTTATAATGGCGGTGTAAATAAGATATTTATCAGGAGGTAACACAAATGAAAACTGCCGTTTACAAACACAATGCTCACTTTTCTGTCCGCCCAGCCTACCCCAACGCTGCCACCAGAAAGGAAATTCTGCACAAGGTTCTGGACTTGCTACTGGTAGCCGCCAGCGGTATGGGCATTGCAGCTATGCTGCTTTTGTGCATCACGATTTTCTGATTATTTTTTGTTGTCCCGGTAAAGGGCGGCAAGGCCTTTGATGATTAGATCCTTATCATAGATCATAGGTGTTTTGCACAGGGGTGCGATGAATTTTGCGATGCCGCCGGTGATGATCACCGTGGTCTTGTATCCCAATTCCTGCTCCATACGCTCCACCATACCGTCCAACATGCAAGCTGCGCCAATCATAATGCCGGAGCGCATAGCATCCACAGTGTTTCGGCCAATGGTGCGCTTGGGCTGGTCCAGCTGCAGACCGGGAAGCAAGGCTGTCTTTTCGGTCAACGCATCCATAGAAAGTTTCACGCCGGGGATAATACAGCCACCGATATGGGCACCGTTTTGATCCAGAACCGCCATTGTGGTGGCAGTACCCATGTCAATTACAATCAGAGGCGGCTTATGCTCACGCAGGGCCGCCACATCTGCTACCACCAGGTCCGCACCGGTTTGGCCGGGATTCTCCAAACGGATGTCCAAACCTGTCTTGATGCCGGGGCCAACCACCAGGCTGTTTTTGCCGGTGAGTTTCTTGATAGCGGTCTGGAAAGAATTGAGCACCTGCGGCACAACGGACGCAATGATACATCCCTCAATATCCTCGGGGCGAATGTGATACACATCCAAAAGAATTTTTACATCCACACAGTATTGGTCGGAAGTTTTGGTTGCTTCTGTGCGGAGTCTTGCTTCAAAAACAATCTCCTCGTCCTTTACGCCGCCCAACACAATATTTGAGTTGCCAATATCAACGGTTAAAATCATTGTCTGTCCTCCAATTCTGTTTGCGATAACAGATAGCACGCCGTAACACGCTGTCCGTCTGTTTCAAATACGCCGGCCGAACCGCCTGCATGCCCTGCACTGCCGGGGTTTAGAATCCATAGGCCATCGGCTTCTAAGTGGCAATCTGCCACATGGGTATGGCCGTACAATGCAATTTTTGCGCCGTAGCGCCGGGCTTCACTGAGCAGTCCGCCAATTCCGGATTTTACACGCTGCTCGTGGCCGTGGGTCATAAATGTCATCACACCACCGATGTTATAGCAAAGCATCGTCCTTGCGTGAATGGGTGCGCGGTATTTGTCGCAATTTCCGGCCACTTGGTGAAGGGGTATGTGAGGAAACATCTCGCTGAGCGTTTCCGCATCGTCGTAATAATCGCCCAAATGCACCACCGCGTCGGGCTTTATCCGCTCCACGCAGTTTCGCATAAATCGCAGGCTGGCGTGGGAATCCGATAAAACAAGTACTTTCATGGTTCACCAATCATTTCCTTCGTGCATATAGTATCTGTAGGTATATTATAACAGGCTTTTGGACAGGAGGCAATCATCATGCAGAAAAAATCTCAGGATTTTTCCATGGAAGACATTATGCGTATCGCCCAAAGCCCTGCCGGGCAACAACTGATCGCTATGCTCCAACAGGGTGATAGCAGCAAACTGGAGCAGGCCACTCAGCAGGCCAAATCCGGCAATTACGCACAGGCCGGTGAAGTTTTGCGCACAATGCTTTCTTCTTCGCAGGCGCAATCCTTACTGAAAGAATTGGGGGAAAAGTAATGGAAGATATGGAATCCAAATTGGGTGCCATTTTAAGCAATCCGCAGATGATGCAGCAAATTATGTCCATCGCGCAGAATTTTCAGTCCGAGCCCGAGCCTGCCCCGGTGCATACGGATAGTGTGCCGGAGATTGATTTGGGCATGGTGCAAAAACTCACTTCTTTAATCGGGAAAACGGGAATTGACTCCCATCAAAAAGCGCTGCTCCATGCCCTGAATCCATACCTGAACACGGGGCGGATTCAAAAGCTGGAAAAGGCCATGCGCGCTGCAAAATTGGCAAGCATGGCTTCGGTATTATTTGGCAATTTAGGCAGGTGAAACTATGTATAACCGCTATGTTCCCCAGCAGGACGGCTCTCACAAACGAAACCGGGTAGAAGAACCGCCCCAACCTGCTCCGAACCCCCAACCGGTGGCATCAGAAGCGTCATATTCCTATGGAAATCCGGAACATCGGCCGCCACCGGCCATGAACATCGGCGGTTTTCTAAAAAATCTGCTTCCACGGGATTTTGACACCGGCGATTTAATTGTTGTGCTGCTTTTGCTCCTGATGGCCGGTGACAAACCGGAGGACAAAAACACCGCCCTGCTCACGCTGGCGCTATATTGCTTTTTATGACAAAAACCCAACGCCTTCCGGTGTTGGGTTTTTCC
>JAZOSY010000176.1:0-2090 GCA_045657385.1 Faecousia sp.
GACAATATCCTTGAGCAATCTCAGCAGAATCTTGACTCGATGCCTGATAAGATGGTTGTTTGTCTCCTTGTCAATGTCGCTAGCCTTGAGTATATCCGCCTTGGTGCAATCTCGATAGAGCAAACCTCCCGATTTCCGAGGGTCCCTGCCCTCAAACACCGATCTCGCTGCCTCGTGCATGACTTCCCGTGAATATGGCGACCGTCCGGACGGCAAATCAGCGGCTATAGCATCACTCATAATGTCATCGATGCTCTTCTTTACCGCGCCCTTCTTCTTCGGCCGACCTTTCTCGCACTGAAGGTTTGCAAGCGCCCAAATGGCTTCCTTTTTCGATCCGGAAACATTGTGGGCAATATCCTTCAGCGTCAGACGCTTGCCTTTAAACAGGATATTTGCGAATTTTCGGAAATCCCTGTCATCCAACACTTCACGTAGGCCTTTTTTACATAACGCATGCACTCCGGGGAATCGAACAAGCGATGCATCCGCCTCTGGCGTAGCCAAAAGTGCGTCCAGATTGTTGACGGTCTCACCCGTAACCAAAACAACCAACTTCTTGAATTCTGCCTTTGAATAACCGCCCGCCCGCAAAACATCTTCATTCAGACGGCCGATTTCTTCAACCGATAGAGAGCGACCGGCATTGCCCACCACAACATTGGCAAGCATCATAGCCCATCTGTATTCAAAAAATTCGGAAACCGTCTTGGACGGCAGTTTCTTTCCGCTGACAGGGCATACCCCTATAATTCTGTTGTCAAACCTCGGAGCCAGCTGGCCAAACAGTACTCCGCCCCAATACCTGTTCTGAATGCGGAAAGGGAGTCCGCTCTGAAGATGCAGAAAATTCCTATTCTCCAAAGGATCGGCAACAAGCATATGTATGAATTCATCCGTTACCCCAGGCAATCTGCCTTTGTGGAATTGCAATATCCGGGTAACCTCTTTTACCACCAACTTCCGATCGAACGAAACGTTGTTGCCCTTGAAATATTCACGGGAAGAAATTTGCTTTCCACATGGATCCACACCCAAGAAACGGCACATCGTCTCTGCCATTGAATCCGTTCCGTAACGGCGCATCATCTCTTTTGAAGCGGCATTGTTTTTGATGTCCTCGTCATCCGCATCGATTCTGTTCTTTGCCGAGGCCAGGGCGTTGCCGTCATATCCTCTGTTGTGCGCATACCAACGCAAAACACACCACAGTTCTCCCCACGTAAGCGTACGATTGCAAGACAGCACCTGGGCGGCAAGTTTCCACGGTGCTGCAGTAGGATTGGCGTCCAATTCCTTGCTGGTCATGACACCCAGTCCAAGAATCATCGCCTTCATACGCGATATTCTCTGCCTCGTTGCGCGTATGTGCCGTCTCTGACGGCGAAATGCCCTTCTCGCATTGGCGAGGCAATCATCGGCCGGGAACAATACGACACCTGCTCCTGGTATCGCAAGAAATCTTTCATCATTAGGGCTGAATCTGGTTACACACCACCCTATCGAGTCATGACCTACATCCAAATGGACGCCTAAGCTGCTCTTGTACATTTTTTCGATTCTCCCTATTGCCATTTTTGTTTCCTTTATGATATCATTTACGGCGAACTATGACAAAGTTAGATAACGCAGACCGTGTCACTAACCGCCATGCGATTACACCGAGTTAAAAAGCGTTGTTTAAGAAGCGTGACTTTACGGTTACGCTTCTTTTTTGTCTCCACATTTTCCTTTACACTCATTACAATCACCTCTAACAAACAGTATTATACCATTTTTACCAAGGGAAGTAGAAACTTGACCAGGTTGTTCTATGATTTGCACAACACCTTGATTTTGGCCGGACGAACACAATAATTCGTCCAAATAGGACTGTATACAGCGGCAGATTGACTAGAGATTTAATCCACGTCGGTGACAAATGGATACCTTCGGCGTTTTGTAGAGTTCAGACAATGTCCATAGTTTATAAACTCCGGACATTATCAGGACATGGAACAATAGCAACTTTTAAGGTTGCCACGGTTTCAGATCTCGAATGGCACAACGGGCGGCAAAGATGTCGGCACAAAACAGCTACAATGCTACTC
>JAZOSY010000177.1:0-6654 GCA_045657385.1 Faecousia sp.
AGGCAGCGTCATTACCACAAAGGGCAATAACGAAATGGATATGCCCTTTTCTTATGAAAACTATGTCAACTCCAAACAGGGAAACAGCGTTGTGCTGACATTGGATGTAACCGTGCAGGCCTGCCTTGAAAAGCAAATAGAGCAGGCGGTTGCTCGTTACGATGTACAAAACGGTGCGTTCGGTATGGTGATGGATGTCAATACAGGCGAAATCCTGGCAATGGCCACCTATGGTAGCTATGACCCAAACAACTATATGGATGTTAAGGACGAAAAGACGGCGCAGGAACTGGAAGAACTACGATTAAAATACCTGGGTTATCCCGAGAATTCTGTGGCTCACACAGAGGGAAAGAAAGCCTATCAGCAGGCGCTGAACGCGGCGCTTTTGAAACAGTGGCGCAACCGCTGCATTTCCGACGGCTATGAACCGGGTTCCACATTCAAAGTGATGACCATGGCGGCGGCATTGGACTGCGGCGCCATCACACTGGACACAGCGTTCCACTGCAGCGGCGCAGAACAAATCCCCGGACGCGCCCAAAGGCTTCACTGTTGGCGTTCTACCGGCCACGGAGCGCAGAAAACACCCCAGGCCTTGCAGAATTCTTGTAACCTGGCATTTGCTCATATTGCCTTAAAATTGGGCGGCGAACAGTTCTATTCCTATGTGGAAAAGTTCGGGATATTGGAAAAAACCGGCATCGATTTGTCGGGTGAAAGCAAGGGCGTTTTCTTTGAAAAAGCCTTGGTAACCAATACCGATAAATGGGGCACAGCCTCGTTAACTTCCGGCTCATTCGGACAGACATTTAAGTTAACCCCTTTGCAGCTGATTCGCGGTATTGCGGCGGTGGTCAACGGCGGTTATCTGCTGGAACCCTATGTGGTTTCCCAAGTAATGGACGCTGACGGAAATGTGATTTTGCAGCAAGAACCCACCGTTTTGCGTCAGGTTATCAGCGAGGAAACATCTAAAACAATGCGCTCTCTGATGGAATCGGTGGTTGTGGAAGGAACAGCGAAAAATGCTCAGGTTGCCGGCTTCTCCATTGGTGGGAAAACCGGCACAAGTGAGAAAATTGATGTATTCGACGAAAATGGACAGCGGGTACAGGATAAAATAGTTTCGTTCGTTGGGGTTGCGCCCATGGACAATCCGCAGTATATTGTACTTGTAGCGCTGGATACGCCGTCTCGCAGCACCGGCATTTACATTTCCGGCGGCGTGATGGCAGCGCCTACCGTGGGCGCGGTGATGGCGGATATTTTGCCTTACCTGGAAGTGTCCCGGAATTACGGCCCGGAAGATGCGGCAGGTCAGGAAATCACAGTAAATGATTTTTCCGGTATGACCCAAAAAGAAGCAGAAAAAGAATTAAAAGCATTGGGTCTGACTGCTCAAATCATCGGTACAGGGGAGTTTGTAACGGGACAGATTCCCACGGCAGGCAATACTGTCCCCGGAAACAGCCAAGTGCTTTTATACCTTGGGGAAGAACCTGAGATTCGGCAGGTAACCGTGCCGGACTTTACGGGAATGACCCGTCAGCAGGCCAGTGACGCAGCCGGACTTTTGGGTCTGTATATCTTGGTCACCGGCAATGACGCGATGGATGCGGTGGTGACCGCCCAAGACAAACCAATGAACACACAAGTAGCCGTGGGCACGACGATCAAACTGGAGTTTGCCGACATAAAAGCCCACGATTAACCCCACAAAGGAGAATGTGCTATGAAACTGAAGCAATTGCTTGCAAATGTAGATGTGAAGAAAGCAAATGTGCAAATGGATATGGAGATCACCTCCGTGGTCTATGATTCTCGCAAGGTGACCCCCGGCTGTATGTTTGTGGCGGTGGTAGGCTATGCCACCGATGGCAATAAGTACATTCCGATGGCGCTGGAAAAAGGCGCTGCGGTGGTGGTAACTGCCAAGGAACAGGATGATGCCGTTCCCTTTGTGCAGGTGGCATCTGACCGGTTGGCGCTTGCCCAGATCGGCGGTAATTTCTTTGACCATCCCGGCGATTCCATGAAGCTCATCGGCATTACCGGCACCAACGGAAAAACCTCTGCCACGCTGCTTTTGAAGCATGTTTTGGGGCAGACCTGCGGCGCAAAGGTGGGCCTGATCGGCACAATGGAAAATATGATCGGCGATGTGGCGCTGCCCACAGAGCGCACCACCCCGGAAAGCTTTGATCTGCAGGCGCTGCTGGCCCAAATGCGGGATGCAGGTTGCACCCATATGATCATGGAGGTATCCTCCCACGCAATCTGTTTGGATCGGGTGGCCGGTTTGCACTACGCAGTGGGCGCATTTACCAACCTGACAGAAGACCATTTGGATTTCCACAAGACTATGGAGGCCTATTGCGACGCAAAGGCTGAGTTGTTCCGCCGCTGCGACAAGGCGGTCATTAACCGGGACGACGAATGGTTTGATAGAATCACGAAAAATGCTACCTGCGACATCATCACCACCGCTGTAAAAGACAACGGTGACTTGAAGGCAGAGAATCTGGAGCTACTCTCCGACGGCATTTCCTTTACCGCCTGTTATAAGGGTGAGGAAGTAGCGGTCAATCTGCCCATTCCCGGCCAGTTTACCGTGTATAATGCGCTGACCGTCTTGGGTTGTGCTATGCAGCTGGGAATCAGCCTTGCCGACGCAGCCGCAGCACTAAAGAACGCAAAGGGCATCAAGGGC
Source organism: Faecousia sp. (assembly GCA_045657385.1). GTDB lineage: Bacteria > Bacillota > Clostridia > Oscillospirales > Oscillospiraceae > Faecousia. The sequence continues at coordinate 2,714 of JAZOSY010000177.1, forward strand.
AGGGTAGAGGTGGTTCCCACACCGGGCAAGGACTACACCGTCCTCATCGACTATGCGCACACCCCTGACGGCCTCGAAAATGTCCTTTCCGCAGTGAAAAAATTCTGCAAAGGTCGTCTGATCGCGGTGTTCGGCTGCGGCGGCGACCGGGACCCGGTTAAGCGTCCCATTATGGGCAAAATCGGCACGGAAATAGCGGACTATGCTATCATTACCTCCGACAATCCCCGTACGGAAGATCCGATGAAAATCATCCAGGACATCCTAAATGGGGTAGATTTGACAAAAAATACCTTCGAAGTTTTGGAAAATCGTCCAAAAGCGATTTATCGCGCTATGGACATTGCGGAAAAAAATGATATAATTGTATTGGCAGGAAAAGGCCACGAAACTTATCAAGAGATCTGCGGCGTGAAGCACCACTTGGATGAGCGTGAAGTGGTGGCCGCTTACTTGGCAGAAACGAGGAACATTTAATGGGCAGAATCACATTGCAGCAGGCGGCCCTTTGGTGCGGCGGCAGCATTGACCCCAAATATAAAGATGTTACATTTCTGGGCGCTAACAACGACACCCGGAAACTGGAAGAAGGACAGCTGTTTATTGCCCTGAAGGGTGAACGGGACGGTCACGATTTCATTGGCGCAGCCTTGGAAAAGGGTGCGGCTGCGGTGCTTTGCACCCATTGTGACGGAGATTACCCTGCCATCGTGGTGGAGGATACCCGAATTGCCTTGGGTCAGATCGCCAAGGGCGAACGGGAGCGCATCGGTATGAAGGTGGTCGGCGTCACCGGCTCTGTGGGTAAATCCACAACCAAGGAGATGGTGTCTGCCGTGCTGGAAAGTGCCTACCGCGTCAGCAAAACGCCTGCCAACCACAATAACGACATCGGTATGCCTATGGCCATTTTGGCAATGGCGGAGGATACAGAGGTTGCCGTGTTGGAAATGGGTATGAACCACTTTGGCGAAATTTCCTATCTGACCGCAATCGGTCAGCCGGATGTGGCGGTGATTATCAATATCGGCACCATGCACATTGAGCATCTTGGTTCTCAGGAGGGCATCCTGAAGGCCAAAATGGAGATCGTTGAGGGTATGGGCAAAGATGGCGTTCTGGTCTTAAACGGCGATGACGCGCTTTTGCAGACCCAACGCAAAGCCACCGATAAAAAAGTCGTTTACTTCGGCGCAGAAAACAGGATAAACGATGTGCTGGCTGAAAATGTCAACCAAACGGAAGATGGTCTGTGCTTTGCGGTAAAAGCAGGGAAGACCCAATTTCCCGTCAAACTGGCATTGGAGGGTATGCACTTTGTAAATGACGCCATGGCGGCAGTTGCCGTGGGTCTGGAAATGGGCGTAACGGCTGAGAATATTGCAAATGCGCTGGCAGCATTTCAGAATATGGCCGGCCGTCAGGAGATTTACGAAAAGAACGGCTATACCATCATTCAGGACTGCTATAACGCAGGCCCTGAGTCTATGGCCGCGGCACTGAATGTGCTGGGCAACCGCAGTGGCCGCCGTATTGCGGTGCTGGGCGATATGCTGGAACTGGGCATCTGCGCCGATGCAGAGCATTATAAAATCGGCAGAATTGCCGCCAAAAAGGTGGATGTGCTTTTGGCTTACGGCCCTCACAGCGTGCGTGTACTGAAAGGTGCTATTACCGGAGGTATGGCACAGTCCAAGGCGCGAGCCTTTGTCGAGCGTGAAAACCTTGTGCAGGCATTAAAACACATTGCGAAGCCCGGCGATGTGATTTTGTTTAAGGGTAGTCGCGGTATGCATATGGAATATACGCTTGAGGCTTTCTTGAAGGAAGAGAAATAACAACGGAGGACTTTATGATTAAAATCTATACAACCGTGCTGGTGTCGGCTCTGCTTACAGGCGGAATTGGATACATTCTTCTTCCTGTACTTCGGGCGCTGAAAGCTGGCCAATCTATTCGTGAAATTGGCCCAACCTGGCATAACAGCAAGGCAGGCACACCGATGATGGGCGGTTTGATGTTTATTTTCTCGTGTATCATCTGCTTGCTGATTAGCCTGTTCTTTATGGTGGAAAAAACAGCGTTTTATGTGCTGGCTCTGGGCCTGTGTTTTGGCCTTGTTGGTTTTTTGGATGATTTTTACAAGCTGAAATTTAAAAGAAACCTTGGCCTAACCGCTTTGCAAAAAGCATTGTTGCAAATGGCTGTTTCTGCTTTGTACCTGTACCTGCTGTATTTAGAGGGCAGCTTGACCAGCGATTTGTATATTCCGTTTATCAACAAGACTTTCTACATACATCCTATGGCATACATCTTCTTTGCCATGTTTGTAATGGTAGGTTGTGTCAACGCAGTGAATCTGACAGACGGTGTGGATGGCCTGTGTGGCAGTGTGACCGTGCCTGTGATGATTTTCTTCACGGTAGTTGCTGTGGCTATGGGTAAATTCGACTTGGCGATCCTTCCTGCCGCGCTGATTGGCGGATTGATTGCATACCTGTTCTACAACTGGCACCCGGCCAAGGTGTTTATGGGCGATACCGGCTCGTTGTTTTTGGGCGGTATTGTGTGCGGTATGGCATTTGCATTGAATATACCGCTGATTTTAGTGTTTGTGGGCCTTATCTATATTGTGGAGACTTTGTCTGTGATTCTGCAGGTGGGCTACTTCAAATTAACCCACGGCAAGCGCCTGTTTAAAATGTCTCCCATCCACCACCATTTCGAGATGTGTGGCTGGAAAGAGGAGAAGATTTGCCTGATTTTCACCGCAGTAACTGTGGTGATGTGCGTAATTGCCTGGGTTTCCGTAACTGGCTACATCGGCTAAGAAAGGAGTCAAAATGGCATTACAGAAATTTCTGTATGCCAAAGAGGACCGCCTGCAAAGAAAACGAACAGGCGAAAGTGTAGACATTCCTTTTCTGCTGTTATTACTGGTGCTTTTGGGTGTTGGGCTTGTGATGCTTTACTCGGCAAGCTACGCCCAAAGCCAATACGATACCGGCTATACCCAATCCACCCGGTATCTGCAAAAACAGGGTCTGTGCGCCCTGATCGGATTGGGCGCGATGGTTGTCTTAAGCCGGATTCCGCCGGAATTTTGGCTGAAATGGGCTTGGGTGCTGTACGGCATCAGCATTGTCCTGCTGCTTTCTGTGCTGCTGTTCGGCGAGTCCGTCAACGGCGCTAGGCGCTGGATCAATATTGCCGGCATTCAGTTCCAGCCGTCGGAGATCGCGAAATTTACCCTCATCGTGCTGTTTGCAAAGCTGACCCGGGATTTTGGTAAAAAGGCCCGGGAGTTCAAAAAAGGTGTGCTGGGATTCGGCGCAGCGCTGCTGGGCATTTTGGTGCCGCTGGCTTTGGAAAAACACTTATCTGCCATTATGCTGATGGGTATGGTGGCGGTGGTAATGATGTATGTGGCCGGTACCCACCCCAAATGGCTATTGGCCGGCGCAGGCGCCGCAGTCGTATTCGTTGTGGTGTATGTGAGACTGATGGGCTATGCAGGGGATCGGATCACCGCCTGGCGGCATCCGGAGCAAGACCCCTCGGATACCGGCTATCAGATCCTGCAATCCCTCTATGCCATCGGCTCAGGTGGGTTGTTCGGCTTGGGGTTGGGCAGGAGCAGACAGAAATACCTGTACCTGCCATTTCAGTATAACGATTATATTTTTGCTATTATCTGCGAGGAATTGGGTCTTTTCGGAGCAATTCTGATCATCGCGCTGTTTGCGGCGCTGATTTTGCGTGGATACTGGATCGCACTTCATGCAAACAGTCGTTTTCGTACGGTTTTGGCATCAGGCCTTATAACACTGATTGCGGTGCAAACTGTGCTGAACTTAGGTGTTGTGTCCAACCTGCTGCCATCGACAGGTGTTGCGTTGCCGTTTTTCTCATACGGCGGAACGGCGTTGGCTGTCAATTTG
>JAZOSY010000178.1:0-4064 GCA_045657385.1 Faecousia sp.
TCATTTGACATATAAATGATGGGTTGATTCCCATCCATACGAGTTGGTATTGATTGTCATGAGGGTCCACCTGTTCCCATCCCGAACACAGAAGTTAAGCTCATGTACGCCGACAATACTTGGCGGGTGACTGCCCGGGAAAATAGGTATTGCCAACATAAACCTCCTACGAAAGTAGGAGTTTTTTTCATACAGTAGGGGTCCACCTGTTTCCGTTTGCGGTGCCCGATAAAATCATCGCATCATAGGATGCTCGATTTTATCGACCGCTGCACACGCTGTGCCCTCGCTTGATCCGCCACAGGCGGCGCTCGGGCTCGCGGCCATCCCGAACACAGAAGTTAAGCTCATGTACGCCGACAATACTTGGCGGGTGACTGCCCGGGAAGATAGGTAACGCGAACACAAAGCCTCGACCGCAAAGGTCGGGGCTTTTTCTGCCTATGACAGTCCACTGGACTGTCATTTTACGGCAGGACAATACGTTGGCCTACCCGGGAAGATAGGTAACGCGAACATAAACCTCCTACATTCGTAGGAGGTTTTTTCATACAGTAGGGGTCCACCTGTTTCCGTTTGCGGTGCCCGATAAAATCATCGCATCATGAGGGTGCTCGATTTTATCGACCGCTGCACACGCTGCGCCCTCGCTTGATCCGCCACAGGCGGCGCTCGGGCTCGCGGCCATCCCGAACACAGAAGTTAAGCTCATGTACGCCGACAACCTCCCGGGTGACTGCCCGGGAAGATAGGTAACGCGAACATAAACCTCCTACGAAAGTAGGAGGTTTTTTCTTTATTTGGGCAAACTTTTATGTAACGAATTCGAGTCTTGTGCGTCATATGAATGAAGGAGGTGATAAAGTGACAGATTTCCAAGAGGTATACAATCTGTATTTTCGGGATGTATACCGGTTTGCTCTTTCTTTGTGCAGAAACGAATCGGTAGCAGAAGAAATAACGCAGGAGACGTTCTATAAGGCATTGGAGAAGCTGGATAGGTTTGACGGCAGGTGTAAAGTATCTGTCTGGCTGTGTCAGATTGCCAAGAATACTTACATTACCATGTGCCGGAAGAATAAATTTCTGGATTTCAGCACCGATACGACTCTTCTGGCCGATGTTGAGTGTATCGAAGCCCGTTTCTGCGATCGGGAAGCAGCCTTTGCGATTCATCAGGTTCTCCACACTCTGGATGAACCCTACAAGGAAGTTTTCTCGCTGCGGACCTTCGGTGAGCTATCCTTCAGACAGATTGGAGAATTGTTTGGCAGGACTGAGTCCTGGGCCAGAGTCACTTATCACCGTGCCAGACTAAAAATCAAGGAGGAATTGAAATGAATTTGCCCTGCAAAATCGTTGAGGATATGCTGCCTATTTACTACGACGGTATTTGCTCCGATGAAAGCGCAATACTGATTGAGGAGCACTTGCAAAATTGCACACAATGCAGCCGCTTACTTTCTGATCTAAACACAGAAATCGAGATCAGCGAAAAGCCCGTGGACGATCTGAAGCCTTTGGAGGAAATCCAAAAGAAATGGAAGAAAAGCAAGAGAGCTTACTTGAGAACAGGTATTTGTGTTACGCTGGCGGTGTTAGTGCTTGTTATGACAGCTTTGTCCGGAATATGGTATTTTCGTTTAGGGAAATACTGGTATCAGCTGACAGAGGTTATGGATCCGATTGACAAGGAAGGCCATATCGTAACATCCTCGGATTATGTGGCAGAGAAGAACGGCTACCGGTTTGATGTCAGCTTGCCCATCGTTTTGAGCAATAGCGGGTTTGTACGGGTGATGGATGATGAAGGCCTGGTGCTGTTTCTCTATCCGGAGACCGGAGGCTGCTACAGCTTCTGGTTGTATATCACCGATGAAGCTAACGAGGCCTATTCTGTTTATCTGAAGTCAGATATGACACCGGATTTTGAAAATCACCCATTTCTGGTGCGTAGTGAGAACGAAAAGCAGCGCATTACACAGCTGCTGGTCGATCGGAAAGAAGATGTGATTTCGATTCTGGATGCCGTTCAGGGCCTTTGGGGAATTGATTTGCTGAAATACACGCCTTGACAAGGCGTAATTGCATGAAAAAACAGCCTGCCGGAATATCCGGCAGGCTGTTGACATTAAGGAGTAGGATTGGTGGGATCGGTAGTTACGGGATCGGTGGTAGCGGGCTCTGTGGCAGGAGGATCTGTAGTTACAGGATCTGTAGCTGCAGGCTCTGTAGCGGCCGTAGTTTCGGTAGGCTCGGTTGCGGGAGTGGTGGGTTCGGTTTCGGCAGGCTTGTCTTTATCCAGCTGGACATAATCCGCGGAGATCCAGCCGTCCGCGATACAATACCAACCCTTACCGTTGATGGTTACCTTGTGCAGAACCGTGACGCGATCGCCCTCGCGGGTGCTGCGCACGACACCGTATTCTGTGCCGGGACCGCTGCGGACATTCACATAGTCGCCGGTCAGAGTGCCCTTTTCGTTCTTCATGTTGCCAACAGTGCCGTCTACATAAACGTAATCCATGGAGATCCAGCCGTCCTTGGTCTGACCCCATTTACCGTTGCGGGCATAGATGGTAACGCGGGCGTTAAATTTATAAGCGCCGGCTATGTCATAATTCTTGCCGGGACCCTTGCGGATGTTCAGCTCGGTGGCGGTGACCATGCCGCGAGCGATGGGATCAGCATAGACAGGGGGCTGCGTGGGCTGAGTAGGCTGCGTGGGAGGTTCGGTGGGCTGGGTTGCAGGCTGCGTGGGCTCAGTTGCAGGGGGCTGAGTCGGGGCGGTATTCTCGGTGCCGCCGACAGGCTCAGTGCCGGTGGTGGCATCGGTGGACTGCGTGGAATCTGTGGGTTCGGTGGGCTGGTCGGGCTCATCATCGCCGTCAGGATCAAAGGCGGGACCGTTGTTGCCTTCATTTTCCTTACCCAGAGGATCGTAGGTGAAGCATCCGGTGAAGCAGGTTGCCAGCATTCCGATCACAAGAAGCAGGATCAGGAATCTGCTGAAGTTAGCAGAAAAATGTACAGTTGTTTTACGCATGGTATTACCTCCTCTTTCTGCGTAGTATGAACATTATACCGAAAAAAGTCAGGCTGTGTCAATAGGGATTCGCAGGATATCTTGTAATTTGCCCCTTCTAAACCTTAAGATTTGCACATTATTCATAAAATTCCTACTATTGACAAGATTTGTATTTGGATGCTATAATAAATTATCAGACAGAGAAGATTTCTGCCTGCACCGGCAATTTGTCGGAAAACATATTAAGGAGGAAAACACTATGAAGTACTGTCCTAACTGTGGCAGTGGTATCGCCGATGAGGCAACCTTCTGCCCCAATTGTGGCAATGGCGTCGGCAATCCCGCCAATCCTGCTCCCGGCTACAACCCCAACCCCGGTTACGCTCCCGGTTACAATCCCCCTCCCGTATATCCTGCATATGATCCTTACGATCATACCGCTGAGTTTGATCCCAAGGATATTTCTGACAACAAGGTCGTCTGCATGCTGATCTATCTGGGCGGCTTTATTGGTGTTATCATTGGACTGCTGATGGCAAGCTCTTCCAAGTATGTAGCTTTCCACACCCGTCAGTTCCTGAAGCTTACTGTTGCTAGCCTGCTGCTGGGCATTATTGGCGCAGTTGGCTCCATTCTGCTCTTCATCCCCACTATTGTTGCCGGCGTTATGATCACGGTTCTGTCCGTCGTTCAGATTATCTGCTTCTTCCAGGTCTGCAAGGGTCTGGCTAAGGAACCCGCTATTATCCGTAGCCTCAAGTTCATGAAGTAATTTACTTAGACCGCGCGGGAAACCGCGCGGTCGTTTTTTGCCGGAGAAAAAGAGAAAAAAGGGATTGCCAAACAGAAAAATCCATGATATAATACCCTAGTGTCCGACCAGGGCGCCACACCAACATTGGGATGTCGCCAAGCGGTAAGGCACCAGACTTTGACTCTGGCATTCGTAGGTTCAAATCCTGCCATCCCAGCCATTTGATCCGCTAGCTCAGTTGGCAGAGCAACTGCCTTTTAAGCAGTGGGTCCGGGGTTCGAA
>JAZOSY010000179.1:0-2082 GCA_045657385.1 Faecousia sp.
CTCCGCCATTAGTATGGACAAAAAGGGCAGAAAAATGCAAAGCAGGATATGAATGGAGAACAGAAAACGGAAAACAAAACACGTCATTCCGAGGAGCCGAAGGCGACGTGGGAATCTAAAAAACTACTTGAGATTGCCACGCCAGTGTACGCACTGGCTCGCAATGACGGGGTTTATGGTGGGAATTGCCACGTCGGGCATTCGCCCTCCTCGCAATGACGGGGTAGACTGCCACAACAAAAAAACATCGCTGCTAAAACAAGCAGCGATGTTATTGTTTTTTATACCAGGTAAGCCTTAACTGCCTCGGAGGCCTGAGCGGCATCGTCGGAGACGGTCAGGGTGATGTTCATATTGTTTGCCTGAGCAAACTCAGCGCACCACAGAATGAACTCTTCGCCGGCTGCGCGGTCAGCGCCGATGGTCTTGTACAGGTTGTCGATGTACACGTTGGTGATGTCGAAGTTACCTGCGTGCAAGCCGCTGAGCAGACCCTTCAGCTTGTCCGCATTGTTGATGCCGTATTCCTTGGAATTGACCAAACGGACGCGGTAGGTAATGTCATATGTCAACTGGCTGCCATATTCAATGCACACCACATCGCCCTGCGCATTGGCAACGGCTTCATTGATGGCATTAATCAATTTTTTGGTTTTACCGGAGCCTTTCAGGCCCATAATTACTTGGATCATAGGTATGTCCTCCTTTGCTTCCAGCCTTTTTATGCTGTATTGTTATTTTACCAGTAAACGGGGGATTTTTCAAGTGCTATTTGGTTAATCTTGAAAAAATTTCTCGATGGCTGCCCGGCTGGCCGGGGTGTTGCCTTGGAAGGCTTCCCGTTTGCCGCCGCCCCGTCCGCCCAGGGTCCCGGTGAGGTTTGCGCCAAGGGTTTTTGCGTCTTCGGTGCGGCTGATGACGCACAGGCTGTAGCCTTTTTCGTCACTGCCGGAGAGAGTCACCGCCATTTGGCACACCTGCGCTATGGCGTTGCACAGCTCCCGGTTGGCATTGGGGCTTAAATCCTGCTCAAAATGCACCGCAAGGGCCTGTCCTGCGTAGGTTTTTGCCACAAACTCGAACAGCCGCTTTTCAAGACCGGCGCTGCGGAGTTTTTCTGCGGACAAGGTGTCATTCATGCGGCGCGCGGCCGCGCCGGTCTCCAGCATTTGGGCAGAAAAGGCTTGGCTCACTTGGCGGTTCTGGTCGTAAATTCTGCTCAAAATGTCCGTGGCGCGGTTGCCGCAGGCCATTTCAATTCGCACGCCCTGGTGGAATTTTACGCAGCTGAGCAGCTTCACAAGGCCGATCTCGCCAGTGTGCTGCACTTGCGCGCCGCAGCAGGCGCAGGTGTCGATGCCGGGAATCTCCACGATACGCACCGGCCAGGGCAGATCCTTTTTCCGGCGGTAGTTGACCGTGGGCAGTTCTTCCTGGGTGGGGTAGTAGCACTTCACCGGCAGGTTCTGCCAGATGGCGGCGTTGGCCTTTTCTTCTATTTTCCCTAAGTCCTCAGCAGGGATCGGGCCATCAAAATCGATGGTCACCACATCTGCGCCGATGTGGAACCCCACATTGTGGTAGCCGTAGGTCTGGAAGATCACGCCGGAGACCACGTGCTCGCCTGCGTGCTGCTGCATCAGGTCGAACCGCCTGTCCCAATCAATTTCGCCGTTCACTGTTGCGCCCACTTCCAAGGGCTTATCGCAATAGTGGACAACCTCCTCGCCCACTTCTTTCACGGCAAAAACGGTGCAATCTCCCAATGTGCCGATGTCGCAGGCCTGTCCGCCACCCTCCGGATAGAAGGCGGTTGCGTCCAGGGTCACGGCATAGCCGTTATCATCAGGGGTGCAGCCGGTGACTGTGGCCGTGAAGGTCTTGATGTGGCTGTCTTCGTAGTATAACTTCCTCATAGCGCACTCCTTAGCGGTTTTTACCCATTGTACCACACAAAACCCCTCTTTGCAACGGCCTTGCCAAGGACTTTGTCGAAGGGTTTTGTGGAGATGGGCTCCGTTTTCGCGGTGTTTCTAAGGCTTTTACCGCTAAACTGTAAGCATCTACCAAGGAGGACACCCC
>JAZOSY010000180.1:0-4104 GCA_045657385.1 Faecousia sp.
TCCACCACGTCCATATTGAAGCCGTACTCGGCCAGCTGACGCTTGACCACCGCGATCTCCTCTACCTCCCAGATCTCACCGGGCATCTTGTGGTGCAGAGCCCAAACGATGCTGGTGACGCCGGGGATCTGTTTAATGTCGGACAGCTTGATCTTGTCGTTGCCCTTGCCGTACCAACGGAAACCCATTTGCATTGGCATAAGAATCCCTCCCAAAAAAGTATGCTTTTCCCCCTATAGACAAAGGGGTAAATTTAGCTATGATGATTATAACACAAATGTGCCCGATCTGACAATCTGAACCGATCAAAAAACTTAACAAAAATATGTGGAACTTTTTAGTAAAACAAACCATATTATGACATCTATCACCACTCTTTTTTGGTAAAAGAGAATAAGAATACGCCATTATCCCCCTTGCCTTTCTCTGGCGGGTGAAGTATAATGTAATTCAAATTGCAGTTTGGCGGGCACTGCCCGCCAAACTACAATTTATTACCGAAGTTCGTTACCGAGCGGAGCCCAATGGCCTGCAAACTACCACCAATGCCCGTAACGAATTTGCTGTCGGCCATGCCGACAAACTACAATTAGAAACCAGAAAATGCAGGAGGTACCTATGAAAAAGAAATATTCTGCCCTGATTGCGCTGGTGTTGGCGCTGGTTCTGGGCTACTTTGGCATCAATCTGAACGCCATGCCGGACGTGATGGAACCCGCCACCGTTCCCACCGTAACCACCACTTCTCCCGTCGACACCACCCTTCCCGATGAAACCACGGAACCGGAGACAACGGCCCTCCCGCCGGAAACCACCGTCCCTGATGCTACGCAGGAAACTACCCCTTACCTCGACCCCGACGGCTCCTACACCACGAAGGAAGACGTCGCTCTGTACATCCACCTCTACGGCGAACTTCCCGGCAACTTCATGACTAAGAATGAAGCCCGGGACTTAGGCTGGGAGGGCGGCGGACTGGAGAAATATGCACCCGGCATGTGCATCGGCGGCGACCGCTTCGGCAACTACGAGGGAATCCTCCCTGACGCAGCCGGACGCAAGTGGACAGAGTGCGACATTGACACCTTGGGAGCCAAATCCCGTGGCGCCAAGCGGATCGTCTTTTCCAACGACGGTCTGATCTACTACACCGATGACCACTACGAAACCTTCGAACTGCTCTACGGTGAGGAATGACCATGGAATACACCATCGACTGCGTCACCGTCCACTGTAAAGAAGATTTTCACCGCATTCTTGCGGAAAAGCTCCGCTTTCCTGCCTGCTACGGCAATAATCTGGACGCCCTCTACGACTGCCTGACCTCGATCTCAGAGAAAACCCACCTGATCCTAGACAACTGGGAGCATGCCGCACCTTTTGCCAAGGGATTCCAATTCGTCTTTGACGATGCGGAACTGGAGAACCCCAATCTGTTCATCACCATCCAATAATCGTAAAAGGCTTGCCAAAACGGCAAGCCTTTTATTCATGGGGTAATGCATTGATTGCTGTTTCCAGTGCGGCGGTGATGGTGTTCAGGGGCAGACTGGGCACATCAGGCTTTGCCTGCTGGGGTAGATACGGAACATGGATAAAGCCTACCAGCGTTTGGCTTCCATGGTAACGGTGCAGCAAGGTATACAGCACATCGTTGCACACAAACGCTCCTGCCGAAAAGGAAAGACTGGCGGGAAATCCGGCGCTTTGCAGTGTGTGGACGATTTCCCGCACCGGGACGGTTGTAAAATACGCCGCAGGTCCCTCCGGGGAAACCTGCTGATTCACCGGTTGATTCCCTTCATTATCAGGGATTCTCGCCTCCCGCAGGTTGATGGCGACTACCTCCGGTGTGATGTTGCTTCTTCCGCCGGCCTGCCCGATGCACAGGATCACATCCGGCTGTAAATCCTTTGCAGCAGATAATACCGCTTCGGACGCTTTGCCGAATATGGTCGGAATCCGAAGCTTCGTCAGCTCATACCCGCCGATCACCCCGGGCAATAGCCTGACCGCCTCCCACGAAGGGTTCACAGCCTCCCCGCCAAAGGGGTCAAATCCGGTTATCAGAAGTTTTTTCATACCCTCACCACCTAATGAGATTATACCATACGAAGCAGAATAAATCAATTTTTCAGTTCCTCTTATAGCGCAACCCCTCGATGGCAAAATACCATCGAGGGGGGGTACATCAAAGTATACAGCCAATAAAAGAACCCATACACAACACTGGCACTCACACCATACACAATCACCGGTCCAGCGATAGTGAACATCTTCGCGCCGACGCCCAGGACAAATCCCTCTGCGTGTGTCCAGATAGGACCCATATATTCGTGTTCTATTAGGACTAAATTTTTGCCGAATAAAGGCAAATAATCGCGAATAAGTAGAAGAACGGGCTTACCTATCGGCAAGCCCGTTCCTTTCGTTATCTTAATCGTTTTGCTGCCCTTTGGCGAATATCCGAGTAGGCACTATATTCATACAGCATCGGTAGCATATACTTCGGATGTGGAATGTGGCTGTTCTTTCCAAATGCCCGGTTGATCTCCAATCCTACATCATTCAGTTAGGACAATAAATTTTCGAAAAAGTGTGCAGAGTGTTATTTTCCTCTTGACATTTCCTAGTTGATGACGTATTATAATAACCGTTATATAACACAAATAATAAAAAAGGATGCAAGCCCATGCCCCCAAAACCCCGAATCACCCGGGAGATGATCTTGGACGCTGCCTATGCCATCGCCAGAGAGCAAGGCGCTGACATGATCAATGCCCGCAACATTGCCCAACGGCTTGGTTGCTCTACCCAGCCTGTATTGTACCACTTTGCCCACGTGGAGGATATACGCTGCGAGGTCTACCGAATGGCTGATGCGTATCAAGCGGAATATTTGATGCAGCTTCCGGAACACCTAAATCCGATGATAGCGATTGGATTGAATTATATCCGCTTTTCTGTATCGGAAAAACACCTATTCCGGCTGCTTTTTCAGTCAGACAACTTTAGCGGTCAAAATATTACAGACTTGGTTGACACCCCGGAACTGACTCCTGTGCTGGAGATATTTCAACAAGAAGCGGGATTGAACAGGGATCAGACAAAGTTTCTGTTCAAGACGCTCACAATGCTGATACACGGTTGCGCATCTTTGCTGGCGAACAACACCATGGAATATGACGAAGCAGAGATCATCCCTATTCTGGAAACCTCGTTCAACGGAATCATGGTTGCATTAAAAATGGAGGAGACACAGAAATGAAAAAGCTATACGAAAAGAACGAAGTATCCTTTGCCCTTATATGGATTGGGCTGTATGTAGTGGTGATGAATATTGCCATGCAGTTCTGCGGCGGTTTCGATGACCTTGCAAGCAAGACCGTATCGCAAATGTTAGTACCGGTAGCATGCATAGTAGCGCTTGCTGTGGCAGTTACAGTATGGATCGTAAGGAACGACTTGACGGAAAAATTTGGTTTATGTGGTTTCAAAGGGTGTCTGAAAGCATTTTTATGGTTTCTCCCTCTGATCGCAATGTCCTGCACCAACCTGGTAAACGGGCTGTCCCTCACCGCTCCGATTGCGGTTTCCCTTCTGATGATGGCAAATAAGGCTATCGCAGGTTATGTAGAAGAGGTGATCTTCCGCGGTTTCCTGTTCCGCGGAATGGCGAAAGAAAATCTGCGCAGCGCAATCATTGTCAGTGCAATTACATTTGGAGCGGGACATATCGTAAATCTTGCCAACACAGCGGATAAATTGGGTGTTCTGCTTCAAGTATGCTATGCGATTGTGATCGGATTGCTCTACACTATCATCGTGTACAAGGGCGGCAGTCTATGGCCCTGCATCGTGAGCCATATGTTTGTCAACGGCAGTAGCGTATTTGGACAGGAGCAGGGGCCCTTTACGGATCTGATCGCAACGGTATTCGGCCAGGCCACCCCGGACCTGCTCCAGATTGTCAGTTCCCTGCTGATCATCGTCATTTCCGGTAGCTATGCCCTGTGGCTATGGAAAAAAGCGTAACTTTTAAAAGGCTTGACCGTTTTGGTCAAGCCTTTTGCGTTAAAACAATGCTGTAATCCAATAAATCAA
>JAZOSY010000181.1:0-2897 GCA_045657385.1 Faecousia sp.
TTATCCATTTTAATTTGTCAAATTCAAGTTTGTCTGTCTGTTCATAATACCACAACTTATCTTGAAAGACAATGACTGGTTTCCACTGCGATAAAAAGTGGCGGAAGCAAAGCCTCCGCCTACAATTATATTTTATATAAGAATCGGCTGAATCTGTATCCCCTCCAGCGCCGCCTCCAAAGTCTCAGGGATTTGCGCAAAATTGGCCACGATGCTGGTGGGCTTCCCGTAAGGGTTATCCTGCCCAAAGGGAACGAAATAGTAATGCTTCTTTCCCAGAAGCCTGCCGATATTCTCCGCTGCGCCGGCCAAAGCATCGTTGGTGGAGATGGCGATAATCACAGGCCGCCCATTCCGCAGATGGCTTTTGGCTGCCATGGTCACCGGCCCATCTGCAATACTGTGAGCTAGCTTCGCTAAGGTATTTCCTGTGCAGGGTGCGATGATGAGCGCATCCAGCATCTTTTTTGGCCCGATAGGCTCAACCTGTGCGATGGTGTGCAAAACAGATTTTCCGCAAAGTACCTCCGCTGTTTCAATGTGAGCAGTGTGCGTTCCGAAACGGCTGTCGGTGGTGTAGGAGCACTCGGAGAAAATGGGGATCACGTTGTGCTTTTCTGCCACGGCCTGCATCGCAGGGAACACCTGGTCATAAGTACAGAACGAGCCGCACATAGCAAAACCGATGTTCATAATGACTCCTCTCTTAAAATCGGAATAACGGACCGGGCAATCAGCGCCCCGGAGCTTTCCGGCGCTTCCTTTCCCGGCAACCCACGCGCCCAGATCACATCGTCGCCACCCAAGCCTAGCTTGGAGGCCAGATCGATTTTTAGAGCGCCCTTGGGGCAATTGGGGAACACCATGGAAGGAACTGTATTATAGATAACCTGATAACTCTCAAGATTCACGGATTGATAATCTTCCGCCTTGTAACCCAGCGCCCTGAGCATACTGCGGTCGGACTCTTTTCTGGCGCAAACGGTCACCTCCGCACCCATCTGCCGCAAAAGCTGAGCAAGGCACTTGCCGATCCGTCCCCAGCCGATCACCAGCACCTGACACCCGTCAAAGATGGTCTGCATTTTGTTCAGAGCCACCTTTATCGCGCAGTGGGCGGTGATGTTTGCATTTATGGCCAAATAGTCTGCATCCTGCAGCAAATCCACCGTGCGGTAGTCCACCAGCTCCGGGCAATCAAGGTTTCCGCCGATCACCACAATATCCTTGGGAAGAAGCGTCAGCAGCGTTCGAAGATTCCCACCGCCTACAATACACCCCTCCGCCGTAAAACTGGGTACCGGTAGCAGCAGATGGGTCACTTCCATGCTTGGCTCGGCCAACACGACAAATCCGTTTTCCTTCAACACACTTGTGCAAAACTGCAGAGCGGGGGAGTGCCCTGCAACATAAATCAAACAATTATCCACAGCTATTCACCCTTTCGTGACAGATTATGCGGTTGCAGCTTGTGTTGTGCTTGATTTTTTCACATCCTTCTGTATAATGAAAGTAGAGGTGATACAAGTGAACAGATTGGGTTTCATCCACGATATGATGGATGTAAAGGTTTTGATTTTGTTTGTGACCGCAAGGGCTAACTATCCGATGACGGCTCAGGAGGTATACGAACTGTGCTATCAGGACGACTGCCTGAGCTATTTTGATGTATGTACTGCGTTGCCGGAGATGGTAGAGTCCGGCCATCTGCTGATAGACGAAGAGGAGAAGTATGTCATCACCGAAAAGGGAAGGACAGACGGCGCGCTCACTGAGGATTCCGTTGCGTTTACGGTCAAGCAGCGTGCAGAAAATGCTGTTTCCCGTTTTAATCGGAGATTGCACCGCAACAGCTTCGTGAAGACGCAGATCATTCCTCGGGAGAGCGAGGACTTCTCCGTGATCCTGTCGCTGGATGACGAGGCCGGTAACCTGATGACGCTGGAGCTGATGGCTCCCAATCAGCGTCAGGCTATCCGCCTGAGCAAGCTTATGGAAAACAAAGCGGAATTTCTTTATAATATGACAATGGCCGAGCTTCTGGATGTAGAAGACCCGGAGACCTGACCTTGTCAGATATGCGGAATCGTGGTATAGTTTAAGTACATCGGATAACCGATGGAAGAAAGGAGCGACCGCATATGAAATTCCAGTTTAGTGAAAAGAAAGTCAAACTGCCCGGTAATGTCCACGCCTATGCTGAGAAAAAAGTAATGAAGCTGGCACGGTTCTTTGAGGATGATGCGGAAGCACTTGTTGTATTCTCTGTTGAGAAGAACCGTAATAATGTGGAACTTACCGTTCACGGTGCAGGCACTTGGTTCAGAGCCAGCGAAAGCACATCTGATATGTTCGCATCCGTTGATGCGGCCGTCAGCACGATCGAAGGCCAGATCCGCAAGAACAAGACTCGCTTGGCCCGTCGCCTGCGGCAGGATGCTTTTACGCGCACCGTTGAAGAAACCTCCTTTGCGACCGATGAGCCGGAAGAGGACCTGAAAATCGTCCGCGTAAAAGAGTTCTACTTTAAGCCCATGACCCGTGAAGAGGCCGTGATGCAGATGAACCTTTTGGAGCATAGTTTCTTTGCATTCCGCGATGAGGATAACGGCGGCTGTTTTGCTGTTGTCTATCGCAGAAATGACGGCGGCTACGGCTTAATTGACGACATTAAATAAGACTTAAAAACCTACATCCGGGGGCTTGAAAGAGCCCCCGAATTTTTAACAAAATGTACACATTTAAACCCTTGACAAAGGGTAGTAGTTTTGGTAATATACTCGGGTGCCCAGAAGGCGTCTGGAAATAAAAGCACAAAGCAAAAAGAAATTTGTAAAAAGGTGAAAAAACTTCTTGACAGATGGAAAATGCTGTGCTAGAATGAACAGGCTCACCGC
>JAZOSY010000182.1:0-3512 GCA_045657385.1 Faecousia sp.
CCGAACAGAGGGTAGTTCAGCGTGCCCATTCCGTAGGAGTCGCGAAAACCGCAACTGAAGCCCTTCAGGTCACGGGCTCTGGAATATGCACCGAAAATGGACAGACCACAGGGCACGGAAAAGCCGGTGCCGTCCTTTTCATACAAAGAAACAGTGGCCTCTTTCTCCCAGTTCTGCCAGAAGTTTGCACCTACATAGGGAAAGGTGGAGCTGGCGTTGGGGCCTTTTACATAAATGCCCGTGTAGTAATCCCACAGATTATCCGGCTCTGTGACAAGACTCACAACCGGCAGGCTGATGCCCTCGTTGACAACGAAGGTCATATCCAAAGATTTCGAGGGCAGTTTCCCACTTTCGTAGGAAACTGCTCGAATGACCGTTGTTTCAGTTAATGTGATGGGACCCGTGTAAAGGGTGGATGCTTGGGTGGGAGTGGTGCAATCGGTGGTATAGTACACAGCGCCTTCACCGGACAAGGTCACGGTGACGTTGCTTTCATAAGTGCCCTGTGCTGTTGCACTGGTGGGGGTAGCAGAGATTTCCGCTGTGCCGTTGCCGTTGGCAGAGCCGGGAGTGGGGCTGGCCATTATGGCAAAGCCACTGCCGTCAGAGGCCCGGCCGTAAGACATATCTGCCATCAACTCCGGGGACACTGCATAGTCTACGACCACACCGTTCTTGCTGATATAAAGGGTTTCTCCTGCGGAGGACAAATTAAACAGCAGGTGGCTGTATCCGGATTTGACCGCGTCCACACGCTCGGAGAGCAGAATCACCGTGTATTTTCCGGGTGCCAACGTCTTATCGGGCAGGGTGTATTTGCCCAGATCGCTGCTGTCGGTACTGATGCCGTAGTCTTTCAGATTGATGGTTGCATCGGAGTTATTGTACAGCTCCACCCAGTCGCAGGTTCGGCCGTAAGGGCCTTGGATATAGGACTGGTTTGCGCTCATCAGTTCAGAGATGATGAGGCCCTTGGGCAGACATTCTTTTGCATAGGCGGTGACGCCACTTGCGGTGTTTGCATAACCCAAGGAAACACGGCCCATCGTGTAAAGTTCTTCGCCGTTTGCGCCAATCCTTTGAATACTCTTGCCTGTTTCATCGCTGGCGCAGAGCACTTTGGATGCCCACTTCAATCTGGGAGAAAACAGCGAAACGGTATCTCGCTGAGAAAGTGCAAAACCGGTTGTAGCTCGGCTACAGGTCACCAACATACATTCACCGGGAGCCAAATCTTTCTCCGGCAATTGGTAGGCATAAGGCTCCGCTCCATCAGACAAATACCAGCCTGCAGTGCTGACCGTTTTGTCGGAGCGATTGATAATTTCAACTACATCCCAGAAACTGCCTTGATAAGGAACGTCCAGGAAGGACAACAGCACTTCGTTAATGACCAGCTCAGCTTCTTTGTCCACAATCGTTTCTGCAAAGGCGGTAACACCGTTCTCATCGTTGGGATAGCCCAAGCTCACATTGGAAGCGCTGAATGTGCCATCTGCACCGCGCACCATCGATATGTTGTCGCCATAGAATTCCACCGGGACACTGATATAGTTACCGTCGCGACCGGTCAGGCACACCACATCGCCCTTGGACAGGCCGAAGTTGGCATGAATCTGTCCGCTTTCACCGACGTAATTTTCACCGTCGCAATAAACAACCAGATATTTGCCCGGATCCAACACAACAGAAGGCAACCGATAACGGAATCGAGATTCCACCTTATCGGACAGGCAATATTCGCCCAGGTAAATCGGTTCGCTGCCACTGTTGTAAAGTTCCACTACGTCGGCGAAATTTCCGTTTTCATTTGCAAGTGTGGACACATTTTCTGCCAGGATTTCCGTGATGAGCAATGTGGGATTCTGGTTTACCGCGCCCTCTTTGAAGGCTTTCAGGCCGGCTTCATCATTGGGGAAGCCGGGGGTCGCTTTGGTAGTCACCATATATTCCGGCTCCGCATAGACCATAACCTGGTCATCTGTCATCGCAACAGTGGTAATCTGGGTTACAATCTGGCCCTTGGGATTAACCAGTGTGACTGTATCACCGCCGGCAGCTCCGAGGGAGAAACCGGTCAGTTCTTTGTCCAGAAAAATCAGGCAGTAGGAATCGCTGGGCAGAACCACATCACCGAAAGGCTTGCTGTTAGCGCGTCCATCGGTGATGGAATAGCCTTTCAGATTGATTTCTTCGCCACCGTTATACAACTCCACATAATCCCGATAACAGCCGTCATTATCGGCAATAATTGTTTCGTTTTTGGCGCAGATTTCGCTGAACACCAGACCATTGGCCTGGATTGCTCCCGGCAACTTGGGCAAGGTGATAATCAGGCCCACCACAACCGCCGCCACCAACAAAACTGCCAATATAATCACCAATTTTACTCGTTTGGAGTTATCGGATTGTCTTCTGCTTACGTAATATGCCATACTCTTGCGCCTTTCTTTCGGATATGTATCTTTATAGACACCTAAATGGTGAAATATTCATGTATTTGACCTTATTATTATACTCATTTAAAGTACATATTGCAAGGCATATCGACAAATTTATGTTAACAAAAAATGGGACTGGCCCTTTGGTCAGTCCCATTTTTTCATTATCTCTTGACTCTTGCGTTGCCGCCCCAGACGCTCCAAACCACGTCCTCATCAGCAGGCTGTGCATAGTCGGTCAGGAAGGTGGTTGCCAGCGCGCCGGATGCCCAGCCGAACTGGATCCACTTTTCGGATTCCCAACCCTTCAGAATGCCGTAGAGCATACCGCCTACGAAGCCGTCACCGCCGCCGATGCGGTCCAAAACGGTGATACGGCGAGGCTCAACCACATGCCACTCATCGCCGGCCAGCATGATCGCGCCCCACAGGTGGGAGTTGACGTTCTCAACCTGGCGCAGGGTGGTTGCAAATACGGAAGCGTTGCTAAACTGTGCCTTTACGCGCTTGATCATCTCCTTGAAGGAGTCGATCTTGGCAGCGATGTCCTTACCGCCGGCCTCGGGGCCCTGAACGCCCAGGCACAGCTGGAAATCTTCCTCGTTGCCGATCAGAATGTCAGCAACGGAAGCGATCTCGGTGAAAATGTCGTGCAATTCCTGCTCACGGCCCTTCCAGAAGGAAGCGCGATAGTTCAGGTCAAAGGAAATCAAAGTGCCATACTTCTTGGCGGCGCGAGCCAGCTCCAGGCAGAACATACTGGTCTCGTGAGACAGAGCGCCGATCAGGCCGGACAGGTGCAGTATGCCTACGCCCTCTTCGCCGAAAATGCGGTCCAGGTCAAAGTCCTCGATATTTAAGGTGCGGCCAACTTCGCCGGCGCGGTCGTTGCAGACACGGGGGCCACGGGAGCCGTAGCCGGAGTCAGCGATGTTGAACTGATGGCGGTAGCCCCAGGGATCGCCCTGCTCTACTTCCTTGCCTTCGTAGTCCATACCACGGCTACGCAGGTCACGCTTGATGAAGTCAGCAATGGGGCTGTCTTTTACGAAGGTGGTCAGCACCTTG